>JAISEQ010000264.1 GCA_031264045.1 Deltaproteobacteria bacterium | reverse complement strand
AGCATACCCCTCCTCAGCTGGCCGCTCCTCAGCAGGTTGCCCAGCTGACCCCTCCTCAGCAGACCCCTCCTCAGCAGGTTGCCCGGCAGACCCCTCCTCAGCTGGCAGTTCCTCAGCAGGTTGCCCAGCAGACCAATCCTCAGCTGGCCACTCTTCAGCAGGCCGCTCCTCAGCAGGTTGCCCCCCAGACCGCTCCACAGCAGACCGCCCCGCAGGCCGCTCCTCAGCTGGCCGCTCCTCAGCAGCTTGCCCAGCAGCCCCCTTTTCAGCAGGCCGCACCCGGCGCTCCCGGCGTTGCTCCGCAGGCCGCTCCTCAGCTGGTGTCGCCCGGTGCCGCTGAGTTTCAGGGACACGAGGATCCCGCGGCGGTCCAGGCAGACGGGGCAGCCGGCTCGGGAGAGCCGTACAATTCCTGACGGACCTGAACCGCATCGCCCTCTTCCTTTCCCTGTCTTCGGACAGGGCCGTCTCCCTTTCGCCCGGTCTTCCGTCGTTCGTTCTCCCTGCCCGCTGTCACGCGGCGATTTCATTCAGATTCCTGCGAAGCCCAACTTCCGGAACCGGCACATGGGTTGTCGCGGCAGGTTCGGGGGCCGGTCTGCGGGCGTTGGCGTCCCAGACGGAAGACGGGAGTGCAGAATTTCCGGACCTGCGTGCCGGCAGAGCCCGACGGGCCGTCCTGACCCGGCGGGCCCTCCGAGACCTGCGGAATCGTCCCGGACCGGCCCGCGAGGCTTGAAGAGTCCCCGGCCCTGCGGTCCCGGGCATTCGGTGCTGGGCGGAGTGCTGGGCGGAAGAGACGCTTCGCGCGGGGAACGCCGTGAGTGAGGCCGTGTTTCTGCCGACCGGCGGCCGGGATTGATCCTGCGGGCAGGGCGGGTGTCCGAACGCCGTAAGGCCTCCCGACACCTTCGCCCGAGCTTCGGCGTTCCCGGCGAAAAGCCCCGCTCGGCCCTTTCCGCCGTATCGTGTCCCTTCAGCGTCTTCCGCCCCTGCCTGCCCTTCCGGCGGTCCGTGCTGACTTTTGGACCGGGCGGACGGACGCCCCGGACGGGCCTTTTTAGGCGGACAAATTTTTTTTGTTTTTTTTGCGTCCGAGGTTGACACCCCCCCCGGCCGTGGTTATATTTGAATCAGTCGGGAGGCGTTCCCGCCAGGCGGTCGAGGCCGCCGGGGTTCCCGGGCCCATGTCCGCCAGCTCAGGCGGCACAGCATACCGGACGCGCGGTACCGGATGAGACCTCCGGCGGACCGCAGGATTTCGGGCCCCTCCGGTTCGGTCGGGGGAAGCGCCCAAAGGACCCAACACCAGTACCGGGACCCCGCAGGCTCCGGTACCCTGCCCTTAAGAACCGCAATTTTCTCCACCTAATACTGGATGGGGTACACCCCATCCCCTGCCACCAGCGGCGGTCGTCTCCTTGAGTCGGCCGCCGCCTTCATTTTCGAACGGATTGAAGCTCGAATTCGAACGGTTTGAAGCTCGAACGGTTTGAAGCCCGAACGGTTTGAAGCTCGAACGGTTTCCGGCCGCAGACCGACGGCTCGGCTGCCCGGCGGTCGGGAAGGGGTCCGGCTCCGCCGCCCGCAGTCAAAGCCCGTTAAAAATACGGCCGAAAGAGATCCGTGCAAAGTCCCGGCCTGTTAAGGGAATGTCCGAAGCTCTCCTGTCTGCGGCCTGATGCGGTTGCGGAAGGTTCACGTCGGAAGCGATTCGGCGGGACTCCGTTTTCGGTCGGGCTGAAGGCAGCCGCGAGCGGGGCAAACCGGAACGGACGGAATTTAAATGGCTTGTCTGAACCGCAGGGGGCTTTTGATGCCTCCCCTGGCTCTGCCGCTGGCGATGGCATCCGACCGGGTCGGATACGGGCAGGACCGGCAGGACCGCAGCGGGACCGTGCGCCTTTTCCCGTACGCGCCCATGCCGGGACCGGAAACGGGGCGGCGTCCTTCGTGGAGGGGTGCCGCCCCGTATTTTTCGCGGAGGGGCGCCGCCCAGTACTCTTCGCGGAGGGGCGCCGCCCAGTACTCAAAGACCGTCCGGCCTTCCGGGCCGCGGGCCTTCCGGGCTGCCGGGCCGAGGCCGACCTGCCTTCCCGGCTGCCGGTTCCCGCGTTTTCTTGCGGGTCCGTCCGGCGTTCCGGGAAAATCCGGCTTCCGGGGCCCCGTGGTACGCGGGGCGGGTCCGGCGGGGAGACTCCGGAGGTCGGCGGACCCGGAGCGGCACGCGCCGCCGGCCGTCAGCCCCTGGCGAGGCGGTAGCGGATTTCGCCGCCCACCACGGTCATCACGGCGCGTCCCGTGAACTCCCAGCCCTCGAAGGGCGTGTTCCGGCTTTTGGAAAATCCCTCCCCGGCCCGGTAGGTCCATTCGAGGTCGGGGTCGACGAGCGTCAGATCGGCCGGGCTCCCGGGCTTAAGCGGCTCGGGAAGGCCCAGGAGGCGGGAGGGGTTCAGGCTCATGAGCGAGGCGAGGAGCCTGAGCGGCATGCCGGTCTCCCGGACGAGCCTGAGCGCCAGGGGAACGGCGGTCTCGAGGCCGGTGATGCCGAAGGCCGCGTCCGTGAACTCCACCTCCTTTTCCAGCGACGAGTGCGGGGCGTGGTCGGTGGCTATGGCGTCCACGGTGCCGTCCAGGAGGGCGGCCCTCATGGCCTCGCGGTCGCGCTCGGTCCTGAGGGGCGGGTTCATCTTGGCATGCGAGTCGAAGCCCAGGACCCGCTCGTGGGTGAGGAACAGGTAGTGCGGGGCGGTCTCGCAGGAGACCCTGGCCCCCAGGGCCTTGAAGCGCCTGATCAGATCCGCCCCCTCGGCGGTCGAGACGTGGCAGACGTGCAGCGGGTTGCCCGTGAGGAGCGAGAGGGCGCAGTCCCGGTAGATGGCGCTCTCCTCCGCCTGGGGGGGGATGCCCCTCAGGCCCAGCCTGGTGGAGATCCTCCCCTCGTGCATGAGCCCTCCCCTGGAGAGGGTGGGGTCCTCGGGGTGGGTCAGTGGGAGAAGCCCGCACACGGCCGCGTAGTCTATGGCCCGGCGCATGACCGCCCCGTCGGCGACCCATCCCCCGTCGTCGGTCACCGCCGACGCGCCGGCCTCCTTCAGCTCGAAGTACTCGCAGAGGCTCTCGCCCCCGCGGTCCCTCGTGAGGCAGGCGCTCTGGAGAAGCCTCGCCCCCCCCCTGACCCTGAGGGATCTGGCCAGGAGATCCCCCACCTGCGCCGCCGTGTCCACGGGGGGCGAGGTGTTGGGCATGGCGAGGACGGACGTGAATCCCCCGGCCGCCGCGGCCGCGAGCCCCGAGTCCAGATCTTCCTTGTGCTCCTGGCCCGGGGTCCGCAGGTGCACGTGCATGTCGATGAACCCCGGAAAGGCCAGGAGGCCGGTGCAGTCCACGACCTCGGCGCCCTCCGGGCATTCGGGAGCTCCCCCGCCGCAGGGCGCGGCGGCCGCTATGAGGCCGTCGGTGATGAGGATGTCCCCGCCGCGCTCCAGCTCCGGCGGTCCTCCCTGGATCCGCGCCCCCTTGAGTGACAGATGCCTGGCCATGATGAAGTAGGGTCTCCTTTCAGCGGGAGGGGGCGGAGGCCCCGGGTTCGGGGGGGTCCACCATCAGGCACAGGAGCGCCATGCGGACCGCCACCCCGTTGGTCACCTGATCGAGAATCAGGCTGTTGGGGGCGCCGTAGATTTCCGGGGTCATCTCGACCCCCTGGTTCACGGGGCCCGGGTGGAGGATTACCGAACCGGGCGCCATGAGGGCCGCGCGGCGCTCGTCCAGGCCGTAGACCCTGGCGTATTCCCTGGCCCCGGGGAAGAGGCTCCCCCGCTGGCGCTCCAGCTGTATCCGGAGCATGACGACGGCGTCTGCGCCTTCCAGGGCCGGCTCCACGCGGGTGTGGACAGTGACCCCGTACTCCTCCTCCAGGCCGGGGCAGAGCATGGAGGGGGGGCCCGCCACCCGGACCTCGGCCCCCATCCGGACCAGGCCGACCATGTCGCTTCTGGCGACCCGGCTGTGGGCTATGTCGCCCACGATGGCGACCTTGAGGCCCCGGACGCTTCCCTTGGCGTCCCGCAGCGTCATGAGATCGAGCAGCCCCTGGGTCGGGTGGGCATGCGGGCCGTCCCCGGCGTTGAGCACCGGGATGGGGAGCCTCTCGCCCAGGAAGACCGGCGCCCCCGCCGCCCCGTGGCGGATGACCAGGGCGTCCGGACGCATGGCCAGGATGTTGCGGGCCGTGTCCAGGAGCGTCTCCCCCTTGCTCATCGAGCTCCCCGAGCTGGAGAGGGCCAGGGTGTCGGCGGACAGCCGCTTCGCCGCGGTCTCGAAACTGAGCCTCGTCCTGGTGGAGTTCTCGTGGAAGAAGAGGACCACGAGCTTGCCCCGCAGGACGGGCACCTTCTTGATCTCCCGTTCCGATACCTCCCTGAAGGCCAGGGCGGTGTCCAGGACTTGGGTTATCTGCTGTTCTGTGAGCTGGTCCAGGTCTATCAGATCCTTGGGCCAGCCCTGCATGGGGCCTTTCATTGCTTGTTCCAGATTGGGGGGTCCGGGAGCACGGAGCGGAGGCCAGCGGGAATCCCGCGGTCCCCGGGGCCGCCGGTCCCGTGGGGGTTCGTGGATGCGCCCCGCCCGGCGCCGGATTCGCGGGGACCCGGGCGTCCGCCTGCGGCGGGAGGGGGGCTTGGGGGCCAGGAGGGCCGGAGCCTCAAGGCGGGGAAACTCGCGCCCGGTCCGGGGCGCGCCTTCCGGGGCGCCCGGGGGCCGGGGCCGGCACGGAAGGCGAAGCGGGCAAAAAAAAACCCCTTGTGGGGGCAGGGGGCGGGGGGAAAGGAAAGGGTCCGGAATGGGATCCGGAAAGGGATCCGGAACGGTGCCGGGGACGGGGGGAGACTCCGCTCCGGCGGGGGGAGGAGTGCCGGGACGCGCGGGCGACGCCCTCGGGTCCCGTTCCCCCGGGACGGGGAGCTTTTCTGGGGCTGCCGGTGCCGGCGCTGCGGAGTCCGGGATCACCGGGCGCGGACCGGGCGGGGCGCTCCGGCGCCGGGGGGGTATGTCCGTTGCGAGCCACCGGTTACACCTACTGTATGTGCTTCAGGAGCCTGCTCCCGCGGAGCCGGTGCCAGAAGGAGACCGCCGGGTCGGTATCCCAGGACCAGTACAGGCGCCAGGCCTTGCCGCGCAGGAGCGATTTGTCAACGAAGCCCCAGGCGCGGGAGTCGTTGGAGAAGTCGCGGTTGTCCCCCATCATGAAGTACTGGCCCTCCGGCACCCTGGCGGGGCCGAAGTTCCTGGAAGGGATCCCGGATCTTCCCATGTACTGGCCCCAGGGATCGTCCGTCTGGACCCCGTTGACGAAGAGCACCCCGTTGCGGAGCTCCACCTCCTCGCCCGGGAGGCCCATCACCCTCTTCACGAAGTCCACCTTGGTGTTGCCCGGGAACTTGAAGATGACCACGTCCCCCCGGACGGGCTCCCCCGTCGTCACGAGGACCCGGTTCGAGAAGGGGCTCCTTATGCCGTAGGAGAACTTCATGACCAGAACCCTGTCCCCCTCCAGGAAGGTCGGGATCATGGACCCGGAGGGGATGTGGAAGGCCTGCACCACGAAGGAGCGGATCACGAGGGCCAGGGCCACGGCGAAGAGGATGGCCTTGCCGTATTCCCAGACGACCCCCTGCCAGCTCAGCTGCTCGCCGACCTCCCGGGCCTCGCCGGCGGGGGAGTCCGCCACGGTCTCCACGGCGGCCGCGGCGGAGAGGGCGCCCGCATGGACGGAGGCGGGGCACGGCCTGGTTTTCTTGCGGTTTTTAGGGATGAGGGGCTCCTTGAAGGGCCTGGAAGCGTTCGGATCCCTACTATTATAGCCTCTTGAGCCGTCATGTAAAGCCCCTGCCCGTCCGCTGACCCCCGCCCGCCTCCCGCGCGGCTTCCGCCGTGACGGGACGGCCGGGCCGCCCGGCATGGGACGGGGCGCCGGAACGTTTCCCGGCCCGGCTTCAAAAGCGGCAGACCTTTGGGGGGAAGCTCAGCCCCGGTCCGAATCAGAGGGCCGACGTCTTAATTCCGGCTTCTGTCCGGCGGGGAGGACAGGGGCGGAGAACAGGTGCCTTCCTGTCCGCGGCGTATCCGTTCGCGGCGCCGTATCCGTTCGCGGGCACAAGGGGGGCGGCGGGGGCGGTCCTGTGTCGGGATGGAGTCGACCTTAAGGCAGGAAGGGCGGTCCTGTGTCGGGATGGAGTCGACCTTAAGGCAGGGGGGCGGCGGTCCTGGCGGTGGGGATAGCGTTCCGGTTCAGGCTGGCTGCTTTTCCGGCGCGGGGTTGGCGTTCCTGGTGCGGGGGGGGAGGCTGTCCCGGTGCGGGGGAAAGTTGCCCGGGACCTGGAGGGGAGGCGGTCTTCCGCCCTTGAACGGATACCGTTTGGGAAACTTAACGGTTTTTGATATCATCAAAGCTGTCCGGAACAATAGAAGTCTTTTTGTGAACCTCAAGTTGTGAAACTCAAGTGTTGTTGATGTTGGCTCAGGTGGCACCATATCTGGTTCCCGTTGCTAGTGTCAGCCTGTGAAGTCAGGTTCCGGGCCATGTTTTCAACTGCTGCCCTTCCCGGCGGGAACCGCCGGTTTTTTAAGATGCCGAAACTGAAGACGGTCGGCATTCCAGCCGCCCGCCCCGATGCCAGAGGGGGCGCCGGACCCGGATCCGGTTTGAAAATTCTCAATCTGTAATTAAAGAGGCCCGTTTCTTTTGACAGGTTGCCGGAATGGACGATGTCTGTCTCGCCGCCGAGGTTGCCAGGAGGGATTACGGTCTCGTCCCCGAAGGGTCTGCGCACGGTCCCGATGCTAACAGCCCCCGGCGGCGTCTCCGGACGCCTGAACCGGCCTCCCCGGCTGGGTTCCGGGCCATGTTTGGTATCAGATGAAACATTATCAAGTGAATCTACATATCAAATTTTTTCCTTCAAGCCATATAGGTTTGTAATAATGAAAAAAATATTAATATCATTGCTATATTCAATAATTTACAATTTATATCTTATATTGATTTTTTTCGTGCTCCATTTAACATATCCTATTTATCATAGAAGGAAGTATTCAGGCATTATCTATATTTTAGGGATTATATTTTGTTTGTGCAATATCAAGCTAACTTTTTTCTACAATAAACATTTTCCCAACATAAAATTAACGATGCTATATTTATTACAATTAGGAATTTATATTTTTAATCATTTAACTTTCAGGCAAATGTTGAAAAGTGAATTTATCTGTTTCTATGGGGTTTTATATTTTGCCAGTGTAGTAGCAACGATTGAAACTGTCCTAACAGAAGACAAGGATTATTATATCCCTGGCTTGTAATATTTTCCAATCATGTTATTAAATTTTTATGAATCATGGGAAACGTAATAGTTAGAGATAAAAGTTTAGTATCTTTTGTTTTTCGTATGGAGGATCCCATATTCGGGGCACTGCAACAACCAGCGTTGAGGGAGTGAGAGTGGCCAATATTTCTTAATGTATTGTGACCTGTTCTGATATTCTTTAAAATGTTTGTGAAAGACAAAAAATTTTCATTCGGTTGCTCATTGGGGAAATGAAGCCGATATCAAAGAGCTAAACTTGAAATCAAATTGAATTCACAATAATATTTTGAGTTCCTTGCAAATGCTTCTGTTTCACGATCAGACGCCACTATTTATTTCGGTGAAACGATTTATTTTTAATGGCAATTGATATTCATTGGAACAGATAATAAAAGATTATGAGGGAACAGTTAATAAAAGCTTGTGAAACAAAATTATAATAATTTAAAAAAAAGTGTTGAAGCTTTAGAGCGCATCATCACGGCGAGGCGCGGGAAGCAGGAGGAGAAAATCAGGCGGCAGGGCACCGGCCCCGCCAGATCCGGGACCGGGACGGGCATCGCCCGCGTCGATCGGCGGACTCGGGCGGCAGGATCCTGGCCGCCGGCAGCGGGGCGGGCGGCTGCTTCAGGATCGGGACCGTCCCCAGCGGGGACGACCCCGCGAAGTCCGCCGGAATCACGGGCGGGCGGAAGGGATACGCGGGAGCGTGGCCGGCTGCCCCTGCGCCTCGAGCCCCGTATCGCGCCCCGTCACGAACGACTTCTCCCCGGAGACCCGGGAGGCCGTCCGGCTTCACGTGGTTCCGGTCAGCATCGGGGCCGTGTTCAGATGCCTCAGGACCGAGCCGGGATGCGGGCCGATTTTCCGCGGCGGCGAACGGCGGAAGGACTCACGCATCCTCATTTCCTGCCACGCCTTCCAGAACGTCAATTACATGGGACTGGAGCTCGCGGTCGAGGACAGCACCGCAGACGGAGCGCAGTCGGGGCCCGGCCGGAGGTCTGCAGACGGAGCCGACCG
The DNA here is from genome assembly GCA_031264045.1 of Deltaproteobacteria bacterium. GTDB lineage: Bacteria > Desulfobacterota > Desulfarculia > Adiutricales > Adiutricaceae > JAIRZX01. The sequence continues at coordinate 1,511 of JAISEQ010000264.1, read as the reverse complement.
CCGGGGCCGACGGGTTGGTGGCCGGGGAGGAGATGTCGATGCCTGCGGAGCCGACCAGGAAGGCGCCCGCCACTTCGGGGCGCCGAAGATGGGGCGCGGCCCAAGACGGAGCGGGGCCAGGAGATCCGCAGGGACAGGCCCGTTCCGCGCCGCAGGCGGGACGCTCCGTTCGCCCCGGCAGGCGACTGGCCCGGCCCTGCGGGGGGCCGGGCCGGAGTTACGCGCGGGAATGTCGGGGAGGCCCGTCGGGGCCGCCAGCAGGATCGTAGGACGATCACGTGGATCGTGCCGGTGAGGGGAACCGGATCCCGAGGCCGCCGGGGAACCGGCTACGGCGGCGACGCTCGGGGCGTCAGTTGAAGTGTCCGGGGAGACGGCTCGGACCGGCCTCCGCCCCTCCCCATCCCCGGAACCGATTGGTGCCGTTTTTGACGCCGCGGAAATAAACGCGTTACTATTCCAAGGCTAACCCCTTGATTTTGTTGGATAAAATCTGAGCGCCGTTAAACTTGTGCCGGGATTGTCCGGGGGGTCGGGGAGGGTCCGCCGGACAGGGGCGGGGAGACGCGGCGGGAGACCCGGCTTCAGGAGGAGGGGGGGCCGCGGCGGCGGTCTTGACGTCCCTGGCGGCATCCGGGACGGCGGCCCGGAGGGGCATCCGGTCCTCCGTCAGCCCCGGCGGCTGTCGGCGCGGCTTTAGACCCCCGGAGAAAACCTGGAGGATTCTTTCGGGGACAACCTCTTGATTCCGTTGCGAAAACCCCGCTCCCCTCACCTTCCGGCTGTTTCAGAGGCCGGAGAGCCCGGGCAAGGGAAGTGCGTTCGGACGGAGATTTGGGTTAAACGCAAGGGGTGTCGATGCCTAGACCGCATAGCGTTTGACATGCCTTTCGAGGGAGGAGGGGCTTTTGCAGTTTGATCAGCCCCCTGATTTTGTTGCAGTTTGATAAGTCCCCTGATTTTGTTGCAGTTTGATAAGTCCCCTGATTTTGTTGGAGCTTGATCAGCCCCCTGATTTTGTTGCAGTTAGATTAACACCTTGATTCTATAGTAAAAGGCTCGGACGGTTGCCGAACTCGGGACGGCCCGTCCGTTCCGTTCCGGCAGACCGCGGCGAATCCCCGGGGCCGTGCCGGCCGCGGCCGACGCGGCCCCGGGTCGGACCCGGCGGATATTGGCCTCGGGCCATAACTCGTGCTATAATCCCGTTTCCGTGCTCGCGCCCTCCTGCCCGCCGTCCGGCGGGCGGACCCCCTTCCGGGGGCCAGGCCGCGCCTGGGACGGCGCAGACGCTGCGCCCCGGGGGAATCCTCCCCGGGGATTTTTCCGTGCCCCGCGCGGCAGGATCATCGGCGCGGGGGGGGAGGACTCATGATTTCCGGCGACACGGACTCCATCACCCGCCTTGAGGCCGAGGCCGCCCTGAAGGATCCCGAGAAGGGATCGCTCGCCGTGCTGAAGGCCGTGGGAAAGCTCCGCGACCAGTACTCCCGCGAGCTCCAGACGGGCGC
>JAISEQ010000258.1 GCA_031264045.1 Deltaproteobacteria bacterium | reverse complement strand
GGCAGCAGCCGAAAGTCCTGTTCATCAGGTCTTCCTGCTTCTTGTTCGTATATATCCGGAACACGAATGCCTTGTTAGCCATGAATCATGATACCAAAGAAGAGATCAGACGGCAATTCCTCTCGCCGCCTGCGCCCCGCCGCCGTGAGATCCGGGGAAGGAGGGCGCGATTCTTCCCCGGAGTAAACTCCGGGGGATTCCTCGCGCAAGATAGTTGAACGGTGAAATCGGCAGAGGGAAGGGACCTTCATTTTGCGCCGGACGGGCCGGCCGGTCCCGCGCTCCGTTCCTCCGGCCGCATCCCGGACGGATAGCCGCTCATGTCTCCTCAGTCGGCAGGTTCCGGAATTGGACTGCGGGGGGGCAGGCGTCCGCGCACGGGCTTCCCCACCGGAGAAAAGGGCATCGCCGCGGAAGGGCCGGCGGGAGAACGTCTTGCGGGCAGAGGTGTGCCGGCGGGCGGTGCCGGTTCCCTGACCGTTCTGCTGAAGCGTTTTCGCGATGTCGGCCGGACCGGAGCGGAGAGTCCGCGCATTCTCCGATCGTGTGCTTTGCCCGGAGTCCCGGCCGTTCCGGGCTGAATGCCGACCTTCTCGGGACGGTTTCGGGCGGTTCCGGATGCCTCCTGCCGGTCCCGCGAGCCTCCGGGCAGCATGGGAACGGAAGCTGCCTGCCACATGCAGCCGCAAAGTTTCTGCGGCCGTGCCGGCAGCGGAAGGACCGTCCCCGATCAGGCTCATGCAGCGGCATGGCATCCGGATCCGGTTCTGCCGGCTTCGATGCGGCCGCCCCTGAAATTGAACGGGCGATGCGGTTCCTCTCTCGAAAGGCGGCGGGGGCGGCCGTCCGAGGCGGGTTCGGGGTCATGGGGGCGAAGGAATTGCGGTCGGGATCGTGACGGCGGCAGGATGTCGGAGCGGCTCGTTCACCTGCAGGATGTCGGAGCGGCACGTTCACCAAAACGATCCGTCCCCGGCACCGCAGTTCTCCGGCCCTGCGCTCCGGGACGCGAAACTCGCCGGAGATTCCGGCGCGTCCGTGCAGCGTTCCCGAAAGGCGCGGCCCGTCCTCCGGTCGGGCTTCTCTGAGGCGCGCGGGCGGCCCCGGAGCGGTTCCGGGCGGCCGCTGGCGGGCTCGGCGGGCGGGGAGGCCCGAAGACTTTTTTTCAGGGCCTCGTTTTTTAATTATGAATCCAATTATGACATATTATGAAGGAATTATTTGTAATAGAGCCTTCGGGAGCCCGAAATTGAGGCATATGATATAGAGGTTATATTAGAATCCAATTGCAAAGTTTTAGGAAAATTTGTACACTAAATCGTTTTAGTGTGATTAATTCTGCTCAATTGACCCCTGCCGCCCCCGGCCGGGGAATCACCTGCCGCAGAAAGACGCATTTTCCGGCCGCCGCGTGAGCGCGCCGCCCAATCCGGACGGCGCGGCGGGAGCGCCGGGGCCCCCCCCGGCGGGAACTTGAGACGGAGCCTGAGAAAATTGCCACCCTACACTCACCAAGAGACCAAGGCCGGCCCGGGGTCACCCGTACGGGGTCCAGCGAGGCAGCTTCTGGGATGTCTGACCTGCGCCCTGCTGGCTTCCGCCCTCTCGGCACAGGCCGCACGGGCCCAGGAGCCCGCCCCGGCGTCCGGAGCTGCCGTCAGGCAGTCGGACGCCACCATCACCATCACCAAGAACGTCGAGGTCTACTCATACGAGGATCTCACCTTCACGGTGGACAGCTATGAGGTGACCAGGGGCGACAACCTGGAGGGGGTCCTGAAGAGCCAGGGCCTCTGGCCGGTCAACTGGACCCGCGAGCGCGAGGCCCAGCTCATGCGGCTGGTCTCGGATCTGAACCCGGCCATAGCCAACCTCGATCTGATAAGTCCCGGCCAGACCCTGTATCTGCCCAGGGCCCAGGCGCCGCCGCTCCCTCCGCTTCCCCCGGATCCCACCGTCGTGGTCTCCTACGCCCTCGGGAACGACTCGGGGCAGAGCCCGGCCACCGTGGTGGTGAGAAGGGCCGAGCCCGGTGCCGGCGGTGAGGCCGAGCCGACGGCCAAGGCTCCCGAAGAGCCCCTCCCGGAAGGCACGTTCAGGCTGGTCGTGGGCGAGGCGGCCGAGGCTGCCCCCTCCGGCGCGGAGGCGGGCCCGATCCCCCCGCAGGCTTCCACGCAGGCCCCGTCCGGCGCCCCGGGGCGGACGGGAGCCATGACCCCCGCCGTTCCCGCGGTCGCGGCGCCCGTGCAGGAGCCGGCTCCCGAGCCGGCCGGACGGGCCGGAAGCCGCAGGCGCTCGCGGGCCAGCCAGGCCCCCTCCAACCCGGGAGAGCTCTCGACCGCCGCGGACGGGACCGTCTACCGCACGGTCAAGGTCCGGAGCGGCGACACCCTCGAACGGCTTCTGCGGCGCGAGGGACTCGATCCCGATCTCATCTACCGGCACCTCATCCGCCTCACCGTTGACATCAACCCCGGGCTCAAGAACCCCCACATGATAATGACCGGAGCCGAGCTCCGGATTCCGGCCATAGGGCCCTATCTCGCCGCCTACGGAGGCGGGCCGGAGCTGGTCCAGGTGGCCGACGCCTCCGATGCCGTGGCGTCGGACGCGGCCCCGGCCGCGAACTCCCGGCGCAGGACCCGCGAGCGCCGCCGCTCCAGAAGGGACCAGGCTCCCCCCGTCCAGGCCGAGGCCCCGGCGGCGGCCCAGGCGGCCGGCGGCAGGTTCAGGATAAACACCGCAAGGCTCCCCGCCGCCCCGCTCCCCACGGCGGACTCCCAGAACGCGAAGCAGGTCCTTTCCCTCATATTCACCCGCCTGGGCGAGCAGGTGAGCCAGAAGGGGAGACTGTTTCTCCCGCTGGACGAGCCCCCGCACTTCGACGTGGACACCTCCGCCATGCCGGTCGTGGATCTTAAGACCGGAAGGCACATCATTCTCGATCTGAACCGGACGCTCACGGAGGCCTTCATAGCACGCTTCCGGGCCAAGTATCCCGAGTACATGATCTTCCAGCCGGCCCGCGGCGAGAGGATGGAGAAGGCCATGGAGCGGCTCTGGCCCATGTGCGGCTACTTCAGGGTCTATCCCAAGGGGCAGTCGTTCGAGGGCGGCAGGGACGTGAAGATCAGGATCTCCGCCGACTGGCTGGTCTGGCCCACCTCCACCGACTGGAACCGCGGCCAGCCCGTGGTCATCAACTTCGCCCCCGCCCCGGACAACGGCACCCCGCTTCCCTGGGTGAGGTTCCTGGCGGACCACAACATCTCCGTAATCGATCTCTACCGCGGCGAGGTTCTGGCCGGAGGCGGCAGGGCCGCCACGCCGGTAAACAACTTCACCGTGGTGGATGCCGACAGCGACAACCCCTCCGCCTTCGCTGAGGCCTTCGTGAAGGCCCTGGGCTTCAACCCCCGCATAGGGGTCGCGGTGGATCTGGCGGCCGGCCGCGTCACCACGGGCGGCGCGGCCATCGGCGCCGGCCCCCCCCCGGCGGTCTTCTGGGAGGCGGGGGACTCCAGGACCATCCTGGAATACGGGGATCTCACCACGGACGAGCTGGAGGTCCTGAAGAAGAACGGCTTCACCATCATCTCGTCGGCCCGCGACAGCCAGACGGTTTTGAAATCCATCCTGGCGGCCCTGAAGATCAAGCTGGGCGGCCCCCTGGTCCTCGACGGCGACAGCTCCGGCGGGCCTTCTATAAAGCTCACCGTGGCCGGACAGACCTTCACCTTCGGCGACCGCACCTACCTCTTCACCTCCACGACCCTTCCCGACAGCATGACGGGGCTTGATCCCAACCAGACCGTGGTCGTGATCAAGTACCGGGGCGCGGCCGGAGCCGCCGCCCCTGTCGCCGCCGGCGCGCCTCCGGCCCAGCCCGGAGCGGCCTCCTCCGCCGCAGCCGCAACCCCGGTCCAGCCCGGAGCGGGGGATGCGGACGCCGATGGCGACGATCCCGACTTCGAGGGCCCGTCCGCAGTCATCTCCGAGGACATAAGATAGCCGGTTTTCGAGCCGGCACAAGATTCCTCGCGTTCCGTCCGGTTGTTTCAAGGCCTGTCCCGGCGTTTTCCGCCCCCCGGGACTTTTGAGGCAATCGCAAGTCGAAGTCAGCCCTGACCCCGGCCCCCCGAGGCGTCCCGCGAAGAGGCGGGTCTCCCCGGGGGGCTTTTGTTTCCTGCAGGCGCGTTAAATTCAGAACAGTTTGACGAATTGCTTTTTAGCGGCGAATTATAATAATCGAATTTATTGGATGTTCATCGGCTCCGCAATCAGGGAGCGGCCTCTCCCGTCCGCTCCTCTCCTGCCGCCGCCTCCTGCCCGCGTCTCCCCTGCTGCCTCTGGGCCCGCGTCCCTCTCCGTCCCCGACCGCTTGAGCCGGCGTGTCCTCTTGCGTCCCTGCCCTTCAGCCGATGGCGTCCCGTCCATTTCCGCTCCAGCCGGTGCCGGCTCGCGGGGAGCCTTTCGCCCGATCGTTCCGGCTGAACGAAATGCGGCGCAAGAAGCGTGAGCGACGGAGAAATCAGGGGCGGCGGTGCGGGGGGGACGGGGATTGCCGGTCGTTTCGCAGGAAATCAGTAAGGGTTCCCGCAGCCAGCGTTAGCGGTTTCAGAGGTTGAGTTGCGCAAGACTTGGCCGGATCGCGGTGAGCGGGCAGCAAGAAACGCGCCATACAGGCCGGGTTTGACCCCGTGCGGTGTCCGGGCGAGCTTTTTAAACCCGGCGACTTATACTAAAATAAAAAGATGCGCCCCGACGGCAGCCTCGGCACTGTTGCGCCCGGCCGCGGCTGGCTTCCGGGGAGGCTCGACATCCCTAGTCTCCCAGGCCCCCTCCGGCGTGGGGTTCTCTGCCGCCGGAACATAGATGAACTGGAAGATCACATTCTCCATAGGGGAAACCGACGAGAACATGGCCAGGCTGGACGCGGCCCTGAACGCGGGCGGCCGCGCCAGGTTGGACTTTACCGTGCGTCTCCCCGCCCCCATGGAGCCTCCGCCGCCGGACCGCGCGACCTCCGCGGATCCGAAAGGCGGTCTTCCGTCCTCGGACGAGGTCTTCCAGACCGCAGGCTCCCTTTCCGGGCAAGCCTGGCCGGGTCCGGGCCTGCCCCCGCCTCTGGATCCGGACCCGCTCTCGGGGGTGCCTGCCTCGGTCGGAGCCATAAGGCCGGGCTCCCTTGCCGGGAGCTCTTCCCTCCCCGCCTCCGGACCGCCTCCCGTCCCGTCCGCTTCCTCAGGCTTGGACACCGACTCCACGGCCGGGATCTCCGTCGCCGCCGGGGCCATAAAGCCGGGCTCGCTCGCCGGAGGCCCCAAGCCCTCCGGGCCCGCTCCACCCTCAGCGGGCATTGACCCGGACCCGCTGGCCGGGATCTCCGCCGCCGCCGGGGCCATAAAGCCGGGCTCGCTCGCCGGAGGCCCCAAGCCCTCCGGGCCCGCTCCTCCCTCAGCGGGCATTGACCCGGATCCGCTGGCCGGGATCTCCGCCGCCGCCGGGGCCATAAAGCCGGGCTCGCTTGCCGGAGGCCCCAATCCCTCCGGGCCCGCTCCTCCCTCCGCGGGCATTGACCCGGACCCGCTGGCCGGGATCTCCGCCGCCGGGGCCATAAAGCCCGGGTCCCTTTCCGTTGTCGCCAGGACATCCGGGGCGGCTCCTCCCTCCGCGGGCATTGACCCGGACCCGCTGGCCGGGATTTCCGCCGCCGCCGGGATCATAAAGCCGGGCTCGCTCGCCGGAGGCCTCAAGCCCTCCGGGCCGGCTCCTCCTTCCGCGGGCATTGCCCCGGACCCGCTGGCCGGGATCTCCGCCGCCGCCGGGACCATCAAGCCCGGGTCCCTTTCCGT
>JAISEQ010000183.1 GCA_031264045.1 Deltaproteobacteria bacterium | reverse complement strand
TTGTAGCGGCGCAGGTAGGCGCGCGGCCGTCCGCACACCGGGCAGCGGTGGTAGGCGCGGGAGGAGAACTTGGCCTTCCGCGCGGCTTTGACGATGAGTGAGGTCTTGGCCATTCCTGTCTAGGCTCCTTAAGGTCCCCCGGGGGGATCAGTGCTGGGCGGCGCCCTTGCGGAAGGGCATGCCGAGCTCGGCCAGGAGGAAGCGGGCCTCCTCGTCGGTCTTGGCCGTGGTGACGATGGTGATGTTGAGACCCTTCACCTTGTCTATCTTGTCGTAGTCTATCTCGGGGAAGATGATGTGCTCCTTCAGGCCCAGGGTGTAGTTGCCGCGGCCGTCGAAGGCCTTGGGGCTGACCCCGCGGAAGTCGCGGACGCGGGGGAGCACGATGTTCAGCAGCTTGTCGAGGAAGTAGAGCATCCTCCCGCGGCGCAGCGTGACGGTGGCGCCTATGGACATGCCCTCGCGGAGCTTGAAGGCCGCGATGTTCTTGCGGGCCTTGGTGATGACGGCCTTCTGGCCGGTCATGGCGGTGAGCTCCGCCTGGGCGGAGTCGAGGATCTTCGGGCTGTCCTTCATCTCCTTGCCGAGGCCCATGTTGAGCGTCACCTTGACCAGGCGGGGGACCTGGTTCACGTTCGTGTACTTAAACTCCTTGGTGAGCTTGGGCACGACCTGCTCGCGGTAGAAGTCCAGGAGGCGTGTCATTCTTCTTCCTCTTCGTTCCGCCTTCTCCGGGGCGCCGGGGCCCTTGGCCGGGGATGCGGGTTTGCTGCTGATGACGGCCCCCCGCGATCCCCGGGGTTCCGGGCGGCGGGGGGCGCGGTGCCCGGGGCCGGGCCGCCTAGGCCTTCCTGTTGCGCGAGACGGCTGCGCCGCAGCGGCGGCAGACCCAGGTCACGCTCTTCTCGGGCCTGCCCAGCTCCGGGTTCAGCGACTTCTCAGCGCGGCGGCGGAGCTGGGTGGGCTGGGAGCAGTGGGGGCAGTGGAGGGCCGTGTTCGAGACGTGGATGCCCATCTCGGTCGAGACCTCGCCGCCAGGCTTCTGGGTGCTCGGGTCGCCCTTGACCATGTGCTTCACGATCATGCGGCCGGTCACGAACACGCGGTTCCTCTTCCGGTCGTAGCGCATGAACTCGCCCGTGTTGCGCTTCTCCGTGCCGTTCCAGATGAAGACCGTGTCGCCCGCGACGTAGGGGCAGGGGATGCGCCTGGAGAGCATCGCCGCCTGCTTGGCGAGGGACCTCTCGGCCCTGTTCTTCGGTGCCATTCCGGTGACCTCCTAGATGACCTCGGGGGCGAGGGAGACGATCTTGGTGAAGCGCCGCGCCCGGAGCTCTCGGGCGACCGGCCCGAAGATGCGGGTGCCGACGGGCTCGCGGTCCTTGTTTATGAGGACGGCGGAGTTGTCGTCGAACTTGATGTAGGAGCCGTCCACGCGGCCCACCTCCTTCACGGTGCGCACGATGACGGCCTTCGCGACGTCCCCCTTCTTGACCTTGGAGCCGGGGATGGCCTCCTTGATCGAGACGACGATGATGTCGCCCAGAGAGGCGTAGCGCCTCTTCGACCCCCCCAGGACCTTGATGCAGGAGACTTCCTTGGCCCCGGAGTTGTCGGCCACGCTCAGTCTGGTTTCCGGCTGTATCATTTCTCGAATCCCCCCGTGCGCCCGGACGGCGCCACGCGCCTCAGGCCTGGGTCGCTATGACCTTTATGAGCCTCCAGCGCTTGAGCCTGGAAAGGGGCCGCGACTGGATAATCTCCACGGTGTCGCCCATGCGGGCGACGTTCTTCTCGTCGTGGGCCATGAACTTGGCCCGGCGGCGGATGTACTTCTTGTAGACGGGGTGCTTCACCAGGCGGTTCACCAGGACCACCACGGTCTTGTCCATCCTGTCGGACACCACCACCCCGGTGAGCGTCTGGTTAGGGCGTCTTTCCTCGGCTTCCACTTATCTACCCCTCCCCCCCCGGGCTGTCCCCGGCCTCGAGCTCGGCCCCCGGGGCGTTCCCGGCGGGCAGGGGGGCCGGAAGGGCCTCCCCGGCCCGGATGGCTGCGGCCTCCCCGGACATGTAGCTGTCGATCTCCCGCTCGCGGAGCAGGGTCTTCACCCTCGCCGCGTTCCGGCGGAGGTTCCTTATCCCGCGGACGTTCTTCTCGACCGCGCCGCCTGCCTGGAGCCGGAGCTCGAGCGAGGCCTTCTCGATGGCGGAGAGCTCCTCCAGGAGCTCGCCCGTCTTCATGGCGCGCAGGCTCGCGACGTAGTCCGACCTTTTCTTGTCTGTCACTGGATCTCCCCCCTCACGACGAAGCGGCACCCGAAGGGGAGCTTGTTGGCGCACAGCCGCATGGCCTCGCGGGCGATGTCCTCGCTCACGCCGTCCATCTCGAAGAGGAGCCGGCCGGGCTTCACCACCGCGACCCAGCCCTCGGGCGCGCCCTTGCCCTTGCCCATGCGGGTCTCGGCGGGCTTCTTGCAGACGGGCTTGTCGGGGAAGATGCGGACCCAGAGCTGGCCCCCGCGCTTCACGTGACGGTTGATTGCGACGCGGCCGGACTCTATCTGCTGGGCGGTCATGTACCCGCGGTCCAGCGACATGAGCCCGAAGCGGCCGAAGTCAAGGGAGCTTCCCCCCTTGGCCTGCCCGCCGCGCCGGCCCTTCTGCTGTTTCCTGAACTTGGTTCTCTTTGGGGAAAGCATTGTCCGCTCCCTCTGTGGTTTGCGAGGAGTCCGGGGCCGCCCGGGGCGGCCCCGCGGGGGCCGGCCCGCTACTCGGCGCGGTCGTCCTTCATGATCTCGCCCTTGAAGATGTGGACCTTCACGCCGATGATGCCGTAGGTGGTCTTGGCCTCCGCGAAGCCGTAGTCGACGTCGGCGCGGAGGGTGTGCAGCGGCACGCGGCCCTCGCGGTACCACTCCCGGCGGGCCATCTCGGCCCCGCCCAGGCGGCCGGCGCAGTGGATCTTGATGCCCTGGGCGCCGAACTTCAGGGCGAGGGACATGCACTTCTTCATGGCCCGGCGGAAGGCGACCCTGCGCTGGAGCTGCTGGGCGACGTTCTCGGCCACCAGCTGGGCGCATATCTCGGGCTTCCGGACCTCCTTGATGTCGATCATTATCTCCCGCTTCTGGGCCCTGGCGGGCTGGGGGGCGGGGGCGCCCTCGGCGGCCTGGGAGGCGGGGAGCTCGCGCACGGGCCGCGAGATCTTCTCGACCAGCCTCTCCAGGTCCTTGCGGAGGACCTCGATCTCGCTCCCCTTGCGGCCGATGACGATGCCGGGCCGGGCGGTGTTTATCGTGAGCTTGACCTTGTTCGCGAAGCGCTCGATGTCAATGCCGGAGACGCTGGCGGCCTCCAGGCGCTTCTTCAGGTAGTCGCGGATCTTCCGGTCCTCCAGGACGTACAGCCCGTAGTCCCGGCCCGCGTACCACCGCGAGCTCCAGGTCTTGATGACCCCCAGCCGGAAGCCTATGGGGTGAGTTTTCTGACCCAAGATGCCCTCCCAGATCTGGGACCGAAGGGTCCCGGAGTGTGATGCCCGGAGCCGGGCTCGCGTCCCGCTCCGGAGCCGGAGAAACGTTTCGGGCCGCCCGGCTCCGCGCCGGGGCCCTGGACGCGCGCGGGCGCGCCCTGAAGTCCGGGGCCGGGGGCCCGCGCCGCCTACTCGTCGTCGGCCGCCGCGCGGGCCTGCCGCGCGCGGCTCGCCGCCCGCGCCGCCCTGGCGGACCTGGGCGCCGCCCCGCCCCTGCCGGTGGGGTCGTTCAGGCGCCTGCGCAGGGCGCCCGGGCCCTCCGGGAAACCTCCCGGGGGGGGCGCGTCGTAGCGGAGCTGCACCGCGATGTGGCAGAAGCGCTTCAGGATCTTCTTGGCCGTGCCGTGGGATACCGGGTGGTGGCGCTTCATGACGGGGGCCTGGCCGACCTGCACCCACTCGACGGAGAGCCCGTCCGGGTTGCGCTCCTGCTTGCCGTTCACGGCGTTGGCCACCGCGGACTTCAGGACCTTCAGGATGAGCTGGGCCGAGCTCGCGGGCGAGCGCGAGAGGAGCGCCTGGGCCACCCCGACGGGAAGGCCCCTGATGGTCCTCGCCCTTATGACGGCCTTGGAGGAGGGGCACTTCAGGTACTTGGAGACGGCGTAGAGGTCCTTCTTGGGGAGCTCGTCGCGGACCGCCAGCTTTTCCTTCCTCGTGAGCTTCTTCGTCTCGTTCTCGGCGTTCTTCATTGTCCTGATCCTAGGGCCGGCCCGGACGGCGGCGGGGCTTCCGGAACGGGGGTGCTGCCGGGCCGCGCGGGGGCGCCGCCGGGCGCTGCGGGAGTTCTGGGGACCCGGGGCGGCCTCCCGGCCGCGGGCGGGCCCCCCCGGAAGGCGCCGGCGGGCCGGCGTTCCCGGAGGCTACTTGCGTGCGACCTTCTTGACCTTCTTGTCGGCCGCGTGGCCGTGGAAGGTGCGGGTGGGCGAGAACTCCCCCAGCTTGTGCCCCACCATGTTCTCGGTCACGAACACCGGGAGGAACTTCCTGCCGTTGTGGACGGCGAAGGTGAGGCCCACCATCTCGGGGAGCACGGTCGAGCGGCGGGACCAGGTCTTGATGACCCTGCGGTCGTTGGCCTCGGACGCGGCAATGGTCTTGGTCATGAGGTGGGCGTCCACGAAGGGGCCCTTTTTCACGCTGCGTGGCATCTGCTGGTTCCTTGCGGGGGAGGCCCGCTGGGGGGGCGCGCGGTGTCCGGGGGGCGCGCGGGCGCCCGCGCCCGCGCCCGCCGCCGGGGCGGCCCGGCCGCGGGCCCTTTCCGGGGGCCGCTACTTGGCGCCGCGGCGCTTGACGATGAAGCGGGTCGAGGGCTTGTTCTTCTTGCGGGTCTTCGCGCCCTTGGTGGGCTTGCCCCAGGGGGTGACCGGGTGGCGGCCGCCGGAGCTCTTGCCCTCGCCGCCGCCCAGGGGGTGGTCGACGGGGTTCATGGCGACCCCGCGCACGTGGGGCCTGCGTCCCAGGTAGCGGGAGCGGCCGGCCTTGCCGAGGGAGACCGAGTTGTGCTCGGGGTTCCCGACCTGGCCCACCGTGGCCCGGCAGACGGAGAGGACCCTCCTCATCTCGCCGGAGGGGAGCTTCACGAGGCAGTAGGCGCCCTCCTTGGCCATGAGCTGGGCCGCGCAGCCCGCGCCCCTGGCCATCTGGCCGCCCTTGCCGGGCTTGAGCTCGATGT
>JAISEQ010000335.1 GCA_031264045.1 Deltaproteobacteria bacterium | reverse complement strand
GGGATGGCTGTCTGGACGTGTTTGGCGCTGGCCCCGGAGCCGTGGGGCTGGGGTGGGCTTTCTGGGGGACGCGTTGGGGGTTTTGGGGGGACGGCTTGCGGGGTTGCGGGGGCCGGCATGCGGGGTTGCGGGGGACGGCATGCGGAGTCGGGCGGCTCCTTTCCGTCTGGCGGGTACGATCCGGCCGATCGGCGAGCGGGCTCATGAGACCGCGCGGCGTTTTCCGGCTTCCGCTCATGCCGCCGTCGGCGTCGGGGCCATCGGGACGTGACGCGGGCGCTCGGGCGCGCCGCCGCCGTTCGGGGAAGCCTTTCACGTTGACGGCCCTTCCCCCGCGGGCACGGGCGCCGCCGGGGACCCCGGCCGCGGCCGGCGCTCCGGCATGAAGGCTCCGGGCCGCCCTGCCCGACGGTCCCTGGGGGGAAGCCCGGGGATCCCGACCGTTCCCGGGACGGACGGGCAAAGCGTCTGGTTTTGGGGGAGGGGCCCTCCGGGAACCCTGAACCGGGAGGCGAACGGTTCTGCTGAATCGGGAGGCGAATGGTGCTACAATGTCCAGCAGTGTCAAATTCCGGCGCCGCAGCTGAGGTCTTCTCCGGCTTCCGATACGGCATCTCGGGCAGGGCCGCCTTTCCGCACGGCTTTTCCCGGCAGACCGGCCCCTTCCTTCCGCCGCGCATCCGGCCTCCCCGGCCCGGACCGGGCCCGTCGGCCGCGGACCGTCTTCCCGGCTCCGGCCGGACGGCTCCACCCTGAAACGAGGACGCAGACCCATGCCGATCCAGAGACGTACCGATTTCAACCCCGCCCCGGCCCGCTCTCGGTCCCCGCGCGGCGGCGGAGCCGCCGCCGCGGCGGCGCTTGCGGCCGCGCTCGTCCTCTTGGCGCTCGCTGCGCCGGGCTCTCTTCTGGCCAGGGGCACCTCGCCCGCGGCTGATCCCCCCGGGGGAGCCTGGTCCGGAGAGCCGGGGGAGTGGGGCGCCGGGCTCGGCGACGTGGGCCTGGACGGACCCGGATCCGGGGACGTTCATGCCCCCGCGTTTCTGGAGAGTTCGCTCAGGCAGGTCCTGGAGGACAAGATTGGGCTGGGCCACTTCGCGGGGGCGGTCTTCGCGGGGCAGGCGAACGGCCTGGAGGTCTCTGTCGCGGCCGGGCACTTCGATCTGGCCGGCGGCGTTCCCATGCCCGGGAACGCCCTGTTCAGGCTCTCGTCGGTCTCCAAGGCCTTCATTTCCGTCCTGGCGGCCCGCATGATCGAGTCGGGGGAGATATCGCTGGACGATCCCGTGACGAAATTCCTTCCCGGGTTCACTCCCGCGGCCCCGGGCGGAAGCGCCCCGCAGATAACGTTCGGCCAGCTCCTGACGCACACCTCGGGGCTGAGCTACGCCTTCAGCGAGACTTCAGGAGGCCCCCTCCACCGGGCGGGGGTGTCCGTGGGCTGCGAAAGCTCGCCGGGGCTCACCCTCGAGGAGAACATGAGGCGCCTGGCGGGCGCGCCCCTCCTCTCCAGGCCCGGCAGGCGGCACGCCTACTCGCACTCGGCCGACGTGGCCGGGGCCGCGATGGCGGCTGCGGCCGGAAAGAGCCTGCCGGATCTCATGCGGGAGCGCGTGCTCGACCCCCTGGGGCTCAGGGACACGGGCTTCCACGCCGTGGACCCCTCCAGGCTGGGCACCGCCTACGTCTTCTCCAACAAGGGCCCGAGACCCCGGCTCATGTCGGATCCCGAATCCTATCCCCTGGGGAGGGGGCGCGCCTTCGAATTCAGCCCCTCCCGGGCCCTGGACCGGGACGCCTGGCCCTCGGGGGGATGCGGCATGGTCTCCTCGGCCAGGGACGTCATGAAGCTCACCGAGGTCATAAACGGGCTCGCCTCGGGCTCGCCCTCGGACAGGTGGTTCATGGAGGACCACATAGCCCCCCAGGTTTCCTCGCCGGGGGAGGGCTTCGCCGGCGGCTGGGCCATCCTGAAGAGTCCCGTCCCCTACGGCCCCTACTCCCCCGGCACCGTCACCTGGGGCGGGGTCTACGGGCACAGGTGGTTCGCGGACCCGACGGCCGGCATAAGCGGGGTGGTGCTGACCAACACGGCCATGAAGGCCATGCTGGGGGACACGCTCGAGCTCCTGGCCCGGAACCTTTACGAGCTCCCCAGGTGAGGGCGGGCTCCCGGCCGCCGGAACCTCCGGGCGCGGGCGGGGCGCCCGACCCCATTCCCCCCGGCTCCGCAGCCGGGCGGAACCGGGCCCGGGAGGTACGCTTCCCGGGAAGGCGCCGGACGCCGCCCAGTATGTCCCGCCGCGACGGATTCCTGCCGGCCCGGGCCCTCCCGGGGACCGCGCCGGGCGGGTTTCGCGGGTCCGGCCATCTTGGTTCCGGGGGGGATCGCTCCGGCGGAGCCCGGTTTGACAAGCGCCCTGCCCGGGTCTATATTGGGGTACCGGGATCCGACCCTACCGGCTGAAGCCGGGCGGGCTCCGCGGCCCGGTCCTGGGGGCCGGAAAGGGGGCGCGTCCGGCCGTCTCCGGGGCATCGGAAGTTCGGGGAGATCCGGGGCGGCCAGTCCCCGGGCGGAGGACTTCGGGCCGCTCCCCGCGGCGTCCGCCCCGGGGGTCGGCCCTTTCTCTTGTCCCGGCCTTAAGCCGGCCACGAGAGGCTCAGCGATTGGAGGAAGACAGCGACATCTCCCGCACGGAGTCCCCGGACGGCCCGGATTCCGATGGCGCCCCCGAGGTTCTCGCGGATCGTTTCGATCCCCGCGATCATGAAGACTTTCCGGATGCCGGCGGCCCCGGCGACTTCTTCGGGGATCGCGGGGACATCGGCTTCGGCGATCTTCACGACGACCTCCGCGGCTTCCACGATCCGGATCTCGGGGAGCCGGACGATCCGGCTGGCGGGGGCCGCCTCGGGGCCAACCTCCCCGTTCCCGCCGGGGACCCCCGCGCGAGGGTGCCCGCCCACTGGAGGGGGGGAGGGCGCGTCTCGGAGGTCCAGGACTCCCTCAGGGCCTACCTGAACGAGGTGAGCGCGATACCCATGCTCACCAGGGAGGAGGAGCGCGATCTGGTGCGCGAGTACGCGCTCACCGGAAGCCGGGAGTCCGGGCAGAGGCTCGTCACGTCGAACCTGAGGCTGGTCGTGAAGCTTGCCATGCAGTTCCAGTCGAGCTGGCTGAACAACCTCCAGGATCTCATCCAGGAGGGCAACATCGGCCTCCTGCACGCGCTGAGGAAGTTCGACCCCGGACGACAGGTGAAGTTCAGCTACTACGCCTCCTACTGGATCCGCGCCTACATCCTGAAGCACATCATGGACAACTGGCGCCTGGTCAAGGTGGGCACCACCCAGAACCAGCGCAGGCTCTTCTTCAACCTCCGCAAGGAGCAGGACAGGCTCCGGATGGAGGGATTCGACCCCGCCCCGGAGCTCCTGGCCGAGCGGCTGGGGGTCTCGGTGAGCGAGATTTCCGAGATGGACGCGAGGCTTTCCTCCGGAAGGGAGGTTTCGCTCAGCAGCCCCGTCGGCCCGGACGCGGAGGAGAGCCAGGTGAGCATGGTGGCCGACCCCGGCGAGGGCGCGGACAGCGTTTTGGCCGATGCCCAGCTCCGGGGCCTCGTGTCCGACAGGCTCGCGCGCTTCAAGAAGACCCTGGGAGAGCGCGACCGCGGGATCCTGGAGCGCAGGCTCCTCTCGGACGACCCCCTGACCCTCCAGGAGATGGGCGAGTCCTTCGGCATCAGCCGCGAGCGGGTACGCCAGCTCGAGGAGAGGCTCAAGAAGAAGCTCTCCGCCTATCTTCTGGAGGAGCTCCCGGAGCTGAGCCTCTCCCAGTGAGGATTTCCCCCCCGTCCCCGCGCGGCCGCGGACCGCGCGGGGTTCCCGGCAGGCGCCCGGACGGGCCCCCCCCTGCCGCGCGGCGTTTCCGCGCCGCCCCCCACCGCCGCCCGGAGCTCCCGGACCTCCGGCGTCCGCCTCCCGTCCCCGCGGCCCTCCCTCCGTCCGCCCAGCGGGGCCCGGAGCCGGAGCCTTCCGCGGGCCCGCCGCCTCCAAGGACCCTTTCCCCCGCCGTCCCCGGCCGTGCGGCCCCCCCCGCAGCGGCCCTTCCGCCCCCGGGCCTCAAGGAGCCCGGCAGCCGCCCTTCCGCCGGCCGGCCGCGCGTCGCCCCGAGCCCGCCCCGCGCCGCCGGCGGGTCCGGCGGAGGCGATCCCCAAACCGAACCGTTCCCCTTTCCGGCCGGAATCCCCCTCCGGGGTCTTAACCTTATGCTCTTCCCCCACATGTCCCCCACCGAGCCGAGCGCCGCGGGCGCTCCGGGCGTCCCGCCCTCCCCAGGCCGCCCGGCCGCCAGCGCGGCGGCCTTTCGGGGCACGGGCCCGGCAGGCCGCGCCCGGGGCGGGCTCCGTGCCCTGATCCTCGTCCCCGCGCTGGCCGTCTCCGCCGCGCTCATGGCTTCCTGCGTCGCCGCGGGCGGGGCCGGGGGGGCGGCGGTCCGCAGCTACTACTACTTCATGAAGGCCCAGTACGAGGAGCTCGCCCGCAACGACGATCATGCGGTCAGGAGCATGCAGAAGGCCTCCTCCGAGGCGGGCGGCCCCTACTACCTGGAGCTCGAGACCGCGAAGATGATGGCCAGGAACGGCCGCATGGAGGAGGCATCGGAGTACGTGGACCGGGCGTCGGCCATGCGCCCCGGAGACCCCGAGCCCAGGCTGTTCGCCGGCTACCTGGCCTCCGTGTCGGGCCAGTGGCAGAAGGCCGAGGAGAACTACCTGGAGGCGCTGAAGCTCGATCCCACGAACGAGGAGGCCGTAAGCTTCCTGGGGGCCATGTACGCCGAGAGCGGGCGCCTGGACGAGGCGTCGGCGGCCTTCTCGCGGCTGGGGGCGCTCACGCCGGGCTCGTATCTTCCCGACTACTTCCTGGGCCGCGTGGCCCTCCGCAGGGGCGACCGCGCCGGGGCCGCCCGCCACTTCGAGCTGGCGGTGGCGAAGAAGCCCGACTTCGTGGAGAGCCTGATCGAGCTTGCCCTGCTGAACGAGCAGGCCGGGGATCTGAGGGCCGCCGAGCGGAGCTACCGCCAGATAATCCGCCACAGGCCGGACATAACCATGGCCAAGGCCAGGCTCACTAGGATCCTGGTGAAGAACGGCAAGCGCCGGGAGGCGGTGGCCCTGATAGAGGAGGTCTCCGGCGTCTCCCTGGGGGCGGAGGACGCGGGCATCACCCTGGGGCTCATGTTCCTGGAGGACAGCCTCTGGGAGCAGGCCTCGACCGAGTTCGCGGGGGTGCTCCGCCGCGATCCCGGAAACACCCGGGCTCGGTACCTGCTGGCCGTCACCCAGTCCGAGACCGGAGCCGTCCCCCAGGCCCTGGAGAACCTGGGCCGCATCCCCTACCAGTCCGAGGAGTACGTGGACGCCATCCTGTACCTGGCCTCCATCCTCTCCAAGGAGAACCGCCGCCCGGAGGCCCTGGCCGCCCTGGCCCAGGCCAGGAGGAGCCATCCCGGCTCGCCCATGCTGATGGTGGCGACCGGGCGCATCATGGAGGAGGAGAGCCGCGTGGCCGAGGCGCTCGCCGTCTACCGCGAGGGGATAAAGCTTTTTCCGGAGTCCGCCGAGCTCTTCTTCGCCCTGGGGGCGGCGGAGGACCGGATGGGCCGGCGCGGGGAGTGCCTGGCCGCCATGGCCCGCGCGGTGGAGCTCAACCCCGACTTTTCCGAGGCCCTGAACTACCTGGCCTACACCTGGGCCGAGGAGGAGAGGAACCTCAAGGAGGCGCTGACCCTGGCCCTGAAGGCCAACACTCTCAAGCCCGACAACGGCTACTACCTGGACACCCTTGGCTGGGTCTACTTCCGCATGAAGGACTACGCCAAGGCCCTGCCGCTCCTGGAGCGCGCCGCCCAGGTCTCAGGCGAGGATCCAGTCATAATGGAGCACCTGGGCGACGTGCTGGGCCGCGCCGGCCGCGCCGGCGACGCCAGGAGGGCCTACGGCAGGGCGCTCGAGAAGGGGCACGAGCACCCGGAGACGATAAATGAGAAGCTCAGGCAGATACTCCAGTAGCCCGGACGCGGCCCGCTCCCGTCCCGCGGCCCCGGCGCCGGCGCTTTCCCTGCTCCTCGTCCTCCTCCTCGCCGGCTGCGCCGCCCGGGGGGTGGATCCCGACCGCGCCCCCTCCGAGAACCTGAAGGCCGAGCATCTGGCAGCGGCCCTCTGGGCCGACGGGGAGGATCTGAAGACCTTCGCCATGAGGGGCGACGCCACCTACCGGTCGGGGGGCAGCTCGAACTTCTTCCGCTTCGAGCTCGTCTGCGAGCGCCCCGGCTCGTTTCTCTTCACCGCCTTCGACCCCTTCGGCTCCCCCGCCTTCAGGATAGCGAGCTCCGGCGGCTCCATGACCGCGGTCGACTACGGCGGGAAGGCCTTCTACGCCGGGAGCGTCTCCGGAGGCGCCCTGGGGATCCTGGTGCCGCTGCCGCTTTCCCCCGAGGAGCTTCTGGCGGCGCTCTCGGGCTCGCTCCCCTTCCGCCCCTCCCGCGCCGAGGCCGCTGCCCTCTTCCCGGACGGCGACGGGGACGCAGTGCTCCTGGCCTATCCCCCGGGTTCCGGTCGGCCCCTCAGGGTCCAGGTCTCGGGCGGCCCGCCCTGGGAAAGCGCTTCCGCGAAGACCGTCCGCCGCGTCTCCCTGGGTCCCGCGAACGCTCCGGACTTCCAGGTCAGCTACGGCTCCTGGGAGGCCCAGCCCAGGGACGACCGGGGGGGGGCGGCCAGGCTCTTCCCGCGCTCGCTCAGGGCGGCCTGGCGCTCGGGAGGCGATCACTCCCTCGAGGTGGGCTACCGCGAGGGGAGCCGGGGATTCACCTCCCCCGCGGGAGTCGGCGGGAGCGTCCGGCCGGACGGGTACTCCCTCAACGCCCTCTAGCCGGAGGCGCGGCGCGCCTTCCGCGGCGCCCCGGAACGTTCCGGGAGCGGGCGCCCGCCCGCCCCGCGAAAGCGGGCCCCGGCGCGCGGGCCCGGCGTGAGTGCCCGGTCCCCGGCGGGCGGAGTGCCGGGGCGTCCGGGATCCGGAGCCCGGCCCGGGGCGGGCACACGGCGAAAGGGTTAGCTTATGGCAGACGGACGCAGAAGATCCGGCCCGGGAGACGGCCGGGGCCCGGCGGGCTTGCGGGAGCGGCCCGGGGGCGGTTGGGCCTCGGGCGGGGACGGCCCCGGCGGATCCGGCGATCCGGGGGAGCTTCTCCTGGACCCGATCCTGGATCCCGCCCTGGACTCCTCCCTCGACCCCGGCCCCGGGGCGCCGGACGGCCCCGGCGCGGCCGCCCCGGACTCTGTCCTGGCCCCCTACCCCGAGGACGAGCCCGCAGAGGAGCTCTTTCCCGAGGACGACGACGTGGTGGAGCCGGTCGCCCCCGAGACCCCGCCGGACGCTCCCCCCGCCGACTTTCCGGCGCCCCCGGCCGGGGCGGACACGTACCCAGCGCCCGATCCCGGCCCCCCGAACGTCTTCGGCGGGGACGCGGGGGAGGCGGACTTCATGGACTCCCTGGGCTTCGGGACTTCCGGAGGCTACGGGGAGGACGGGCCCGATCCCTACGCCCCGGCCGACGGGGACCCCGGCGACGTCGCGGACGCGATCGATCTGTCCGCGGCGGACCTTGCGGAGGCCCCAGGCGGCGCCGGGGTCCCCTCGGGGCAGGAAGACGGCTTCGCCGACGCCGCCCCGCCGGACGGCCCGGACCGCGGGCCGGGCGCGGGGGACCTCCCTTCTCCCCCGGGCGGCCCGAGGGCGCCGATCTTCGGCAGGGAGTTCTCGCCGGACGACATCCTGCGCGACATGGACGAGGTCCTGGGCAGCTTCGACGGGGCCGCTGCCGCCCGCGGTGTTCCCGGCGGCCTCGATTCCGGCGCGGGAGGGGCGCCCGCGCCCGGGGATCCTCCCCGGCGCCGCGCCGCCGCGCGGCCGGCCGGCCCGGAACCAGCCCCCGGGGGGGCGGAGCCCCCCGGTCCCCCCCGGCGGGATACCCCGCCGCCCCGACCCCTCCCCGCGATACCTCCCGTCCCCGAGGATCTCCGCGGCCCCCATCCCGCCCCGCTGAGGCCGGCCCGGACGGCGTCCGGGCCGCAGCCGGGAACGCCGCCCACCGTGGCCTACCGTCCCCCGGTGCCCGCCCGCTCGGGGGCCCAGGCCCCGGAAACCCGCACGATACTTCTCACCGAAAGGGTGGACGCCCGGTCGCTCCTGAACCCCGAGGCCCCGCTCCCGGCGCCCCGCCAGCCCGCGGGCGGGGCTTCGATAAGAAGCGACACCGGCGTGCTCCCGGGCCGTCACGGGCCGCCCCCGGCCCCTCCGCGGATCCCCGAGACCCCGGAGCTCGCCGAGCCGGTGGATCTGCTGGACCCCCTGGACAATCCGGACCTGCCGGACGCCGCCCGTCC
>JAISEQ010000100.1 GCA_031264045.1 Deltaproteobacteria bacterium | reverse complement strand
GGTGTCCGCGTCGCGGGCGGAGACCAGCGGCCTCACCCTGGCGGCCGCGGGGACGCGGAAGTCCGCCCGGGTGGAGCGCACCGCGCGGGTCACGTCCATGAGGACGCCTATCCGGCGCTCGGCGTCCGGGTCGCGGTCGCGCTCGCGTCCGGCGGGGAAGGGGGAGGTCATGATGCGCCCCTCCGGGCCGGGGAGCTTCGAGCGGAGCTCCTCCGTGACGAAGGGCATGACGGGATGGAGGAGCGCCAGGGTCTCGGAGAAGACCAGCCCGAGGTTCGCCGCGGCGTCCAGGCGCTCCTCCGGGGCTCCGCCGTACAGCACCGGCTTCGCGAGCTCGAGGTACCAGTCGCACAGCTCGTCCCAGACGAAGTGGTATATCAGATCCGCGTAGCGGTCGAAGGCGAATCCCTCCAGGGCTTCCCGGCACTCGAGGGTGACGGCGAGCAGCCTCGAGCGGATCCACCGGTCGGGAAGCGGCATGGAGCCCGCGTCCGGGGCCTCGGGCACCCTGCCGCCGGACGCCTCCGCAGCCGGTTTCAGGTGCGTCATGGCGAAGCGCGCGGCGTTCCAGAGCTTGTTCACGAAACGCGAGCATCCCGCCACGCGGTCTTCCGAAATTTTCAGATCGCGCGCGGTGCCGGCCTGCGACGTGAGCGCGAAGCGGAAGGCGTCGGCGCCGTAGCGGTCGATGATGCCCAGGGGATCTATCACGTTGCCCTTGGACTTGCTCATCTTCTGGCCGGAGGCGTCGCGCACCAGCGGGTGCAGTACGACGGTGCGGAAGGGCACGTCGCCCATGACCTTCAGGCCCATCATCATCATGCGGGCGACCCAGAAGAAGATGATGTCGAACCCCGTGACGAGCACCGTGGTCGGGTAGTAGCGGGCGAGTTCGGGAGTCCTGTCCGGCCATCCCAAGGTAGAGAACGGCCAGAGGCCCGAGGAGAACCACGTGTCCAGCACGTCCGGATCGCGACGGAGTTCCCCCCCGCAGTCCGGGCAGGCGTCCGGATCCTCGCGGAGCACGTGGGTCTTCCCGCAGCTGCCGCAGTACCACGCGGGGATCTGGTGGCCCCACCAGAGCTGGCGGGACACGCACCAGTCGCGGATGTTGTCCATCCACTCGAAGAAGGTGCGCTCCCATGTCTTCGGCACCAGCGAGGTCCGTCCGCCGCGCACGCTTTCCGCCGCCTCGGAGGCCAGGGGTCCCGTCCTGACGAACCACTGCTGCGACAGCAGCGGCTCTATCACCGTCTTGCAGCGGTAGCACACGCCCACGCCGTGGCGAAGGGGCTCGGTCTTCGCGAGCTGGCCCATGGCTTCCAGATCGGCCACTATCCTCTTGCGTGCGTCGAAGCGGTCCATGCCCGCGTAGACGCCCGCGGCGTCGGTCAGGATCCCCCGGCGGTCTATGCAGGCCACCGCCGGGAGCCCGTGCCGCTCGCCCAGGCGGAAGTCGTTCAGGTCGTGCGCGGGCGTGACCTTGAGGGCGCCCGTCCCGAACTCCCTGTCCACGTAGGGGTCGCGTATGACCGGGAGCTCGCGGCCGGAGAACGGGAGGCTCACGCTGAACTCTTCCACGGGGAAGCGGCCGTCGTCCGGATGTACGGCCACCGCCGTGTCCCCGAACATGGTCTCCGGGCGCGTGGTCGCGACGGTCAGGGACGGTCCTCCGCCGATGCCCTTATAGACTATGTGGTAGAGGGAATCGTCCCTGTCCTCGTGCTCCACCTCTCTGTCGGAGATGGCGGTGAGGCACCTCGGGCACCAGTTGGTAACGTAGTCGCCGCGGTAGATCAGCCCCTCGCCGTAGAGGGCGCAGAAGACCTCGCGCACCGCCCGCGAGAGCCCCGTGTCCATGGTGAAGCGCTCCCTGGACCAGTCGCAGGAGGATCCGAGGCGCTTCAGCTGCCCTATGATCTTGCCCCCGAACTCCTCCTTCCATTTCCAGACCCGCTCGAGGAACCTCTCGCGGCCCAGCTCGTGGCGCGATGTCCCCTCGGCCGCGAGCGCCCTCTCCACGACGGCCTGGGTGGCTATCCCCGCATGATCCGTTCCGGGCATCCACAGGGTGTTGTCGCCCCTCATGCGGTGGTAGCGCACGAGGATGTCCTGGAGCGTGTTGTCCAGCGCGTGCCCCATGTGCAGCGTCCCCGTAACGTTGGGGGGAGGGATGACTATGACGAACGGGTCGCCCGGGGCATCCGGGTCGGCCCTGAAAAGGCCCTCGCGCTCCCAGTCCCCGTAGATCCTGGGCTCGGCCTCGCCGAAGTCGAAGTTCCTGGTGAAGTCGTCGTCGGGTGGCATGCTCATGTCGGCCTGGGGCCGTCCTCGGTCTGTCCCCCGGGCGGGGCCCGGCCGGGGAAGCGTGGGCGGCAGGGGCCGGACGGCTCCTGCGGCGGGGTGGGTCGGCGGAAACGGCGGGCCCGGGCGGGAAGGGAGGCCGCCGGATTTCCGGAAACGGGCGGTGGGGCTGCCGTCCGGGGTCCCGCCGGGAAACGGGCTGGCGGCCCGCGCGCCGGCGGGTCTCCTCCTTGCGGCCGCTGGCAAAAAAAGCCCGTGGCCGGGCTCGGGCGGTTGCGGGAGGCGCCGGGCGTCTCCCCCGGCGGCGGGCCCCGGGGCGCCTATACGCCGCCCTCCGGCGGGGCCGGACGCAAATTATAGTCCGAAGGCGCCATAAAAGGCAACTCGAAGACGATCAGGGCTTTCCGGCGTGGAGCCGGAGCGTCCCCGGACTTGAGGATCCCGGCGGGCGCCCGGCAGGGCGTGTCCGGAACGGCTCCGGAAGATGGTCCGGGGCGCGGGGGAGGCTCCCGGTCCCCGGTCCCGTCCGGGCCGCCGCCCTCCGGCTCCGCGGCTCCGACGGGCTCACCCCTCCCGGGGCGCCTCCCGGCCGCCGGGGGGAAGCGCCGGGCCGTAGAGGCTCTTCCGCGGGACCCCGTTCTTCCAGGCGAGCGCCCTCCAGTACGTGTTGGCCATGAAGACGTAGAGCCGCCTGGGAACGGGGAGGCGCACACCCGTCTCCCCGGCGTCCTCCAGGGCCGACACCTTGCGGGCGAATTCCATCAGGGCCCTCCCCAGCCTGCCGAATGGGAACACGCCCGCCCCGAACAGGGCCGGAGCGGAGGAGACGACCGGGCCCCCCCCGGCCATCAGGGCCCCGGACCACCTCATGCCGGAGTCCCGGCAGAAGAGCTTCAGGGCGCCGGCTGCGGAAAGGGAGTGCTCAGGCTCGTAGAATCCGTTGTTTATCAGGGCGTACAGCCTGGGGAGCCGCAGGCCGCCTTCCTTCTGGCGGGCTTCGCGGCAGACGGCGGCGGCCTCCTCAAGGGACTCCAGGAGATGGGCGGGCAGATGGTCCACGTAGAGGGGAAACGAGACGACCACGGCGTCCGCGGCCAGGAATCCTTCCCAGCCGCCCGGGGAGGGGGGGCGGCCCGGCTCAAGCTTCCAGATCTCCCCGGGGGCGAAGCGCCTCACGCGCTCCAGCATGATCAGGCTCGTGCCGGAGCCCGCCTTGGGGCTCCCCGAGACGTAGGCGACGCTCACAGCGGGGGAACCTCCCGGCCACCCGCCTGGGAGGAGGCCCCGGGGCCGTCCCCCAGGATTCCCGGCCGGGGGGGGCCGGCCGCGAACCTGGTCTCCCAGGCTGTGGCACCCAGGTTAGCGGCGTTGGCGCGGACGACCCTCCCGGCCAGCTCCATGGCCTCGCCGTCGTCCCCCGTCCCGTAGAAGACGGCCGTGAGCTTCAGGGGCGCGCCCGTGCGCGCCGCATGCCGCATCACGCCGCCGCGGATCTCGAAGAAGTGGAGCACGTGGGCTATCGAGCGGTCGATGAAGCGCTTGACGGCCGGGGAGAAGCCTCCGAAGGCCATCCGGCTCAGGACGGTCAGTTCCGCGTGCCTCGACAGCAGCCCGGCGAAGCCCGCCGCCCTGTCGCGGGCGACGCAGGCGCCGGGCGTGCGCACCCAGCACCCGAAGCAGCCCGCGCACGGCCTGGCCATGGGGAGCGCGGCGAAAACGGTCCTGTCCTCCGTCTGGGGCGGGAGGATCACCGCCGTCTCCGGGTCCAGGTCGTGTAGGATGAGCTGCCGTTCCATTCGGCCTCCAGAGTTTTCCGGGAAGGGGCCGGAACCTGTCCGGGCCGGCGCAGGCCGGCCCGTTCCGTGAGACGCGGCCCGGCGCGGCGGGCTCCCGGAATGCTTAGCGGGGCGTACAGGGGGACGGGCGGCCGGCGCCCCGCGCCCGGCTCCCGGCCGGGGCTTCAGGGGAGGGTGCCCCCCCCGGCCCGCCCCGGGCCCCGTCCGGCACGAGCTTCTCGAAGAACGTGAAGCTCAGGGCCGGGGTCGCCTCCTCCTCCTTGTATTTGCTGTAGCCGAGCTTCAGGTAGAGGGACGAGGCCGGCTCGTTTCCGGAGCGGGTCTTCAGCCAGTACCGGCCGGAGGGGAGGGCGGCTTCCGCGGCGCCTATCAGGGCCCTGGCCGCGCCCCGTCCCTGGAGGGCGGGGTCCACCGAGAGCTTGAAGAGGTAGACCCCCTCCCCTCCGCGCCTGGCGCGTATGGAGCCCATGAGCTCGCCCGCCGGGCCCACGGCCTTCAGGACGGCCGAGCTTCTGAAGTCGTCCTCGACCTCCCGGAGGGTCTGGACCACCGGCTCGATGGTCCAGTCCCCCAGGACGGCGCAGTCGGCCAGGAAGGCCCTCTTCTGGATCTCCAGGATGCGCGGGAGATCGTCCGGGCTGGCCGGCGACACCGCGATGCCGCCGGGCCTGGGGGGGCGGCCGTTTTCCCGGAAACCCGCCGGCCGGCGCGGATCCCCCAGGGAGGCGGTTGCCGGGGCGGCCTCTCCGGCGGTGGGCGCCCCGGGCGGGCCCGTCCCCTGGCGGGAGTGCTCGTCCACGGCTCAGGAGTCCCCGGGCAGGAGGATGAACTCCACCCGCCGGTTCTTGGCCATGCCCTCGGGCGTGGAGTTGTCGGCTATGGGATGGTGGAAGCCGTAGGCGGTGAGTATCAGCCTGTCCCGGTCCACCCCCATCCTCTCCTCCAGCCAGGTGGCGACCGAGCTGGCCCGCCTCCGGGAGAGGCTCATGTTGAAGGGGTCGCTCCCCACGCTGTCCGTGTGGCCGGCTATCACGAGGCGGCTGCTCCTCAGCGCCGGGGTGTTCAGGGACTGCCCGAAGGCCTGGAGTATGCCTTCGGAGCTCTCGAGAATCTCCGCCGAGTTGTACTCGAAGTTTATGGTGGCCCAGACCCGGAGGGACACCTGTATCATCACGTTGCCCTGCTCGTCCTGGGACAGCCACCTCTGTCCGTGGGCGTCCGTCATGGTGTCCAGGGTGGAGTCCACCAGGGTGAGGGACCCGTCGTCGTTCTTGCGGTAGAGCCTGTTGTCCCTCCAGACCATCAGGCTGTCCCCGTAGCGCACCTCGCTGTCGTCCTTGGGGAGCACCAGCGTCTCGGCCATGTTGTCCTCGGTGATCTCCACCCCCGCCGGAGGGAGGGGGGGGCTCCCGGCGGGCCGCGCGGGCTCTCCCGTTCCCCCCGCCGCCCGGTCAGGGGAAGCCTGCGGCGCGTCCGGAAGCCCCGTTCCGCGGCCTGAGGGCCCGGACGGCGCGGACGGCGGCACGGGGTCCCCGGGAGTCGAGTCCCCAGGATCTCCGCCTGTCAGTCCGGACGGTCCTTCGGGAGGCGGGGGAAGGGTTCCGGCCTCCGGACCGGACGGGCCTTCGGGAGGCGGGGGAAGGGTTCCGGCCCCCTGACCGGACGGGCCTTCGGGAGGCGGGGGAAGAGCGCCTGCGCCTTCAGGCTGGGGCTGTCCCCCGGGAGGCCGGGGGGGGGAGCCCGCTTCAGGGACGGCGGCCGGGCCGACAGCCCTGCCCTGCCGCTCCCGTGTGCCGGGGGGAAGCGTCCGGGGCGTCCAGGCGTCGCGGGACATGCCGGAGCCCGTTTCGTCGGACGGGGGCGGCGGGAGGGCCCCCTGGGCCGGGGGCGGCATGGCCGTCCCAGTATCTTCCGCGGGGACCGCGGACGGCAGGGCCGGCGGGCGCTCCGATGCGCTCCCCGCCGCGCCTATGCCCCCGCCCTGGACGCGCCTCGTTATCGGGGGGGGCGGGTAGAGGGATCCGTCTTCTGGGTCGGACGCGCCCTCGGGGGCCGGGGCCACCCTGTACTCCTCCACCGGGTCGCCGCGCTGGGCCGCCGCCGGGCACGCGGCGAGCGCCGCGAGGAGCAGGGCTCCCGCCAGGGGGGCGCGGAAGGGGCGGAGGGACGTGGGCATGAAGGGCGCTTTCGGGACGGAAGGGGAGGGGGCCGGGGGCGGACGCGGGGGAAGGCCGCGGCCGAGGCGGGCCTTGTCCGGCGGCTCGCGGTAATGATAACATAAGACAAGGAGGAATTTCCCGAAAAGGAAACCATGATCCATCCTGCTAAAAGCCCCGTGCCAGGCGGGGATCAGGCGAGCGGGCTCCCGGGGGAGCCTCCCCCGGCCCCCCCCGCAGGAACAGCTCCCACCTCCGCCGTGAGGAGGGGCCCGACCTACTGCGAGATCCCCGCACCGCCGGAGCTGGACTGGCGGCCGTTCCGGCCGGAGTCCTACCTGGAATACCGGCGCGAATGGGACCGGAGGGGCGGCGAGGCCGACGCGGGCGGCTTTCCGCTCCATCTGGACATGGACCCCACCAGCCGCTGCAACCTGAGATGCCGGATGTGCCCCCGAACCTGGTACATGGAGAGGGGCGAGACCGCCTGGGCCCCCCTGGGACCGGGCGACATGGACATGGGCCTCTACCGGAGCGCCGTGGAGGAGGGGGCCAGGCTGGGCGCCAGGTCGGTGAAGCTCAATTTCCTGGGGGAGCCGCTCCTCCACCCGCGCATTCTGGACATGGTGCGGCTCGCGTCGTCTCTGGATCTCTGGGTCATGATGAACACGAACGCCGCGCTCCTGACCCCGGATCTTTCCCGTGGCCTGCTTCGGGCTGGGCTGACGGACATCTTCTTTTCGTTCGACTCGCCCTACCCGGAAGAGTACGAGCGCGTCCGACTCGGCGCCAGCTACGAAAAGACCCTGTCGAACATCAGGGCCTTCATGGAGGCGAAGGGCAGGATGGGCCTCGGCCACGTCCAGACCCGCGCCAGCATGGTGCTCCCCGAGGATCCGGAGGGCCGCGAGGAGGTGAAGCGCGACTACGTCAGGCTGTTCAGGTCCCTTGGAGTGGCGGAGGTGGGCTTCGGCCTCCCCACGGTCATGGGCCGGGACTACGCGCCGCTGAACGAGGGGCTCAGGTTCGTGTGCCCGGATCTCTTCAGGAGGATCTTCGTGTTCCGGGACGGGGCGGCGGGCCCCTGCTGCGGGGACTGGGAGCGCAGGCTCGTCGTGGGGGATCTGGGGAAGCAGACCATCGGCGAGATATGGCGCTCCCCCGAGTACGCGGAACTGCGGGGCAGGCACGTGTCCGGATCGTTTATGGACGTTCCGGCCTGCCGTTCCTGCAGCGTGCCTTACCTGTCCGCAGCCGGCGACCCGTGACGGCCTTCGGGACCGGGCGGTCGGGGCTGGTCCGGAGCCTTTCCTGAGGGTTCCTCTCCGTCGGATCCTTTTGGCGCGGCATCTTTCCGGATGTCGCGTTTCCCCCTTCCGCTCCGGCCGCTTGACTTTCGCGTCGGGCTTTCGGTTCATTTCCCGCATAGGCAGTTATGTCAGACATTTAGCTCATCCGCCTTTCGTTTTCTCCCTTTTTCCTTTCCGCCTTTTCCTTAAAACATTCTGTTTCCGACCTTTCGTCTTTCGTTTTCGGCACTGGCTTCCCGTCAGGTTTTTTTTATTTTCCGCATCTCGTTTGGGGACTCAAGTTCCCCCATCTCCGCCTCCTGTTCCTGGCCCTTCGTTCTCTGCTTTCCGCCTTTGGCACAAGCAGTTTTTCCGTTTCGCCTGAGAATTATTTTTGAGTTCCGCTTCAGTCTGTCCTTTCGGTTTGCCCGATATTCCGCGTTAAGTTTTTTTCGGACGTCCGTTCAGTTCAGCCCCGGTTGAGGCGTGGGCGAAGTCTGGTGCCGGGCATTCGCGTTACCGGCTGCCCGGTCCGTTTTCCAGCGCGCTCCATGGGGCCGCAGAGGGGCGGAAGCCCCGACGGAAGGAAATTCATGTCCCCGCGAACCGCCCTGCCGCAGGAGCGCCTGATCCCCCGGAGTCCCGAGTGATAACCCGTGTCGTGAGGGTCGGCGCGGTGGAGCTGGGAGGCGGGCTCCCCCCGCCCGTCCAGACCATGACCGACACCGATACGGCCGACGCCGAGGCCACCCTCGCGCAGATTGGGAGGTGCGCGAGATCCGGTGCGGACATCGTGCGCGTCGCCGTGCCGGGAGCCCAGGTCATCGCGGCTTTCCGGCGCATAGCCTCGGAGAGCCCGGTGCCCGTAATCGCGGACGTGCATTTCGACTGGCGGCTGGCGGTCAGCGCCCTGAAGGCCGGGGCCTCTGGCGTCCGCGTGAACCCCGGCAACATAGGCGGCGAATCGAAGCTCATGCGGGTGGTGGAGGCGTGCGCCAGGCAGGGAGCCTGCCTCAGGGTGGGCGTGAACATGGGATCGCTCGAAAGGGAGTTCGCGGAGCGGCTGGGCCGCACTCCCGAGGCCATGTGCGCCAGCGCCGCCGCGGCGGCAGAGATGGTGGAGCGGTCGGGTTTCCGCAACTTCAAGGTGTCCCTCAAGGCCTCCGGGGTTTCGGACACCGTCCGCGCCGCGAGGCTTTTCGCCAGGATTTCCGACGTGCCCCAGCACCTGGGCGTCACCGAGGCGGGGCCGATGGTGGCGGGCATCGCCAAGTCCGCCGTGGCGCTGGCGGCGCTCCTTTCCGAAGGCACCGGCGACACGGTGCGCGTGTCGCTCACCGCCCCTCCCGAGACCGAGTGCGAGGCGGCGGTGGAGATCCTCCGGGCGCTGGGCCTCCGCAGGGGTGGCGTCGAATACGTGTCCTGCCCCACCTGCGGGCGCTGCAGGATCGATCTTGCCTCGCTGCTCGCCGAGGTGAAGTCGAGGCTCGCGGACGTGAAGGCCCCGCTGAAGGTGGCGGTGATGGGCTGCGTGGTGAACGGTCCCGGCGAGGCCCGGGAGGCGGACCTGGGCGTGGCGGGGGGAAGCGGGGGGGGGAAGCTCTTCGTGAGGGGCAGCTTCGTCTCCGAGCTTCCCTACGAAAGCCTCGCCCCCGCCCTGGAAGAGCTGGCCCGCAAGATTTTGAGGGAGAGGGAGGCGGGTGACGGGGCCGCGGAGGATGCCGGGGGCAAGGCGGCCGGGAACGCGGGGGGGAAGGGCGCGGGGAAGGCGGGGGCGGCGGGGAAGCCCGGACCGGCGTGGGACGGGCCGTAGGCCTTCCGGACCCACGGGGGGGCGCCCCTTCGCGGCCCGCTGCGGGCTTTCCGCTCCGTTCTTGCGAAACTGTTCGAAAAGTGCTATTGCCTTGTGCTGTGCCGGAAAGCCACGTCCCGTGACCGGGCGGGACCGCATCATGCGGTCCCGGGGCCGGTGCTCCGCGAGCCGGTCCGGGAGATCTGGCAGACAGGCGGCAAGGAGAATCCGAATGAAGACAGTCTGCCCGCGGTGCAGGGCCGAGTACGCGATAAACCAGGAATACGTGGGAACCCCCATGACCTGCGTCAAGTGCAACACCTCCTTCACCATAGCCGCCGCGCCGGAGACTCCGCCTCCGGGCCCCGCTGGGGCCGCCTCCGGCTGGAACCAGCCCGCAGGGGCCTATCCCGGCTGGGGACCGACCGCCGGTCCCGGCAAGATCTCCATGCTCCTGTCGCTAGTCCGTTCCGCCCGCCTCACCTGGCTCCTGGTTTTCATGGGGGCGCTCGGGTTCCTCTTCGTCTTGGGGGGGCTCCTGGTGGGCATAGACATCCTCTCCGTCGAGGTTCCGGGGGTGGGCGGCTACAAAAAATTCGAGATGCTCCTGCTGTCCTTGGGCTTCGTCGGCACCGTGGTGTTTTTCATCCTCTCCAGCTTCCACATGAACGTCTGTCTGTCGCGGATTGCCGACAGCGAGGAGCGCAGGAAGCAGTAGCCGGGCTGTCCGGCATCCCGGGGATATCCGGGCGCGGCTGGCTCGAGCCCCTCAGGAAATGACGCGCGCAAATCCGCGGACTGCCCGGTCTTGTCCGGTCCTCCTCGGCAGGATTCGGCTGAGGCGCTCTCAGTTAATAGTTAATAGCCCCGTTCGCGCGGGAACCGGACGCGGTTGCGGACCTTGGGGGACAAGGACTTGCCGGAGGGCGGAATCTTCCGGAAGGGCCGGGCTCCTGCGGGACAATTTGCGATCGTCCGGGTATGAAGAACCGAAGCGGATTGCCGCCGCTTCCACGTGCCGCGCGGAAGGGAACCGAATTCCCGGAAGGAAGGCCTGCCGTCCGGATTTCTGATCGAGCCGGAGCCGACGGTTTCGGATGCCGTCCCCTTTCCGGGAGGGCCGATCCCTGCGGAGTCGAGGCGGGAGGCCGGTGCCGGCAGGGAACGGCGCTTTACGTTTTGCCGGTCGTTGCCGACATCGTTTCCGTACGGTGCCGCCATCGTCTGCCGCCATGCAGCGGCTGTAACCCGCAAGACAGTCTCATTTAACGGAATGGCTGCCGGCGGCATAGTCCGCGGCCGGCGAAACTCCCCTCGGAACCTGAGACGGCCTGCGCGGCTGCAGCCGCGACTCTTCCGGCTTTCGGTGCCAGGGCCTTCTCCTCCTGCCGGGGACGCCCGCGCGGGATGTCCGGGGCATGTTTCAGAATCGGATGCGGAGACTGACGCCTTTCCGCCCGCGCCTGCTGCGGATTTCCGGCGCTTCGGGAAATGACCGCTGGGGGGCATGGCCCGTCGCCTCCGCGCGACGCTATCCGCCCCGGGTCGTGCCGGAGTCGTGCGCTGTCGGGCCGTCCGGGATGATGTGCTGCCGCCCGGCAAGATTATGGCGTATCCGTGATGCGCCTTTGGCGTGTATGCCGTGCCGCGATCACGGATGGATTTCCGTGCGGGCGCAAGACTCGTGTGCGCATAATCCGCGCGGGGGATGTTTCCGCGCCTGCGCGGGAGCGGTGTCCGCACGGCGTTCGTCAGGGGTCTTTCCCACAGCCGGCCTTCGGCGACCCGTCCGGCGAGATTCTGCGGAACGCGCCGGCCGCGCCGGTTGTTTCCTCCATGTCTAGGCCCCGGTTCCGCCGCCGGCGGTCCCGGCCTCGTACTCGGTCTTCAGCTTGTTCACGAAGGCCGGGTCCTTCATGAGCGGGCGAGCCATTCCCAGGTACTCGACATGGGTCTCCGAGAGCACCCTTAGCATGTCGTCCAGGGTCCTCAGCCCACCCGTCAGTATCACCCTGGCAGAGACCTGGGCGGCTATCTCCGCGGCCTCGCCGAGGAAGAAGGGGCCGGAGTTCTGGGGAAGATCCCGCCAGTTCCCGCTGGTCTCCACTGCGTCCAGGCCCTCCCGGGCAAGGGTCCGGCACAGTCCCAGAATCTCCCCGAAGTCGCAGCCTCCGGGGAAGCCGTCCCGGACGTTCACCTTCATGATGACCGGGAATCCCTCGCCCACCGCCTGACGCACCGCCCTGTAGGTATAGAGCGCCATGCGGCTCCGGTTCTCGGGGCATCCCCCGTACTCGTCCTCGCGGCGGTTCAGGGCCGGCTGCATGAACTGGCTCAGCAGAAACCCGTGCGCGGCGTGAATCTCCACCCCGTCGTAGCCGGCCTTCTTCGCCCGCAGCGCCGCCTCGGCGTGGCGGTCGTGGACGCGGCGTATCTCCGGTCCGGATATCATGCGGGGGGAGGCCCCGCAGATCGGGTCGTGGAGCCCGGAAGGGGACAGGAGAGTCAGAAACGGAAGCCTGGGGGTCACGGCCTTGTGGAACTCCGTGGACTGGTAGGAGCCTATGAGCACCAGCTGGGCCACGACTGCGGCTCCCTTGGAGTGGACAAGCTCGACAAGCGCCTTGTGGGCGTCCAGTACGCGATCGTCTGCGAGCGACAGGATGGGCATGAAGCCCTTCTCAAGATCGTCCACCAGCGTGAAGCCCGTCAGTATCGTCCCCGCTCCCCCGTCCGCGAGCGCCCCGTAGAGCCTCATGCTCGCGTCCCCGGGCAAGCCGTCCTCGACCGTGTCGCCCACCGCGGCCCGGAAGATCCGGTTCCGGAGCACCGCGGAGCCCAGGAGGGTCCGGTCGAAGGGCCCCCGCCCTCCCGCCTGGCCGCTCCCGCGGGCGGTCGTGCCGGGGGAGTCGGATCTCCCGCCCTCGGGGGCGGCACCTCCGGTTCCCAAGGCACCGTAGCATCCGGACGTGCGAGGGGCGTCCCCCCGGAACCCCGTCCCCAGGCAGTCGGGGTAGGGCCCCCCCCGGCAGCCGTCCGCGCCCGTCCCCGCGAAGCTCATGGTGAACAGCGTCTTCGCCATAAATCCCACCTCCCTCTTGCGCGCCCAGGGCACTGGAGCCCCCGGCGCTATGTTCATTGGGACCATTATAGATCCCGGACGGGGAAAATGCTGGGAATTTTCCTTTTTTCCTCCTGCCGGATTGCGGGGGGTCGGCCTGCGGCCCTGCTGCGGGTACGTCCCCTGCCGCTGCCGGAGCGTCCGTCCTTGCGGGATCATCAGCGACGTCAAGGCTTTCCGCCGTCCCTCCGCAGATAGGGGGGCTGCCGGGGAACCTCCGCGAGGGCCGGGGCGGAGTCCTGCGGGGCTCCCCTTTTTTCCGGGCTCTGCCGCCGGAATGCCTCCGGGCGCCCGGAGCGAAGGGGATTTTTTTTCGGAACCCGCCGGTCGGGAGCTTTCAGGGCGGTCCGCGCCTCCCGTTCCCGGTGGCAGCCCGGGCCTGGGGGAGCAGCCCCCCCGCCGTGCGGTGGAGAGCGCCTCTCGCTCGGGGCGCCGGGTTATTACCTTCTGGGGGCGCAAGCCGCAGGTCTCCGGGCCGGGAGGTCCGGCGCCGTCGGGCTACCTCCTCAGTCCGCCAATAATAATGTGGGGGACCCGGGCACGGGAACTCTTCCGCAGCGGTCGCCTTCCCCGCCTCCCGCCTCCTCCCCTGCGGCTCGGATTCCTCCCTCCCGCTTCTTCCTTTCCGCCTCCCCCCCGCCTGGATTCCGCTGAGTCCGGCCAGGCACGGTTTCCCCGCGCCTTCCTTGTAACAGGGCCGGGAAAATGCTAAAAATGTGCGACAAGAACGTTTCTTTGCAGAAGGCTCCCGTGCCCCCGTCAGGCCTTCCCCCCTTCCTCCCCGCAGGCCCCGCCCGTCACGGCGCCCGCGCTTGCCGCGGTCCCTTTCCCTCTCACTCCAGCCGCGCCCCGTGCGCCGCGGAGGCGCCCGCCGCCCCCGAGCCGGGGGAGCGCGCAGGAGGTACCCTCATGCTGGCTTTATGCCCGCACTGTAAAGCCAAGTACACGGTTACCCCCCAGCACCTCGGCACCGCCCTGGACTGCAAGTTCTGCGGCAACAAGTTCACGGTGACCGAGCCCCCGGACGAGCAGCAGCCGGATCCCGCTCTCGGGCAGATGCTGGGGGCCGCGCCCCCCCCGTCCGGCCAGTGGCCCGGACAGCCCCCCCAGTCCGGCCAGCGGCCCGGACAGCCCCCCCAGCCCGGCCAGCGGCCCGGACAGCCCCCCCAGCCCGGCCAGTGGCCCGGCCTCCCCGGCCAGTACCAGCAGAGGCCCCCCGGCCTGCCGTGGCCGCCCCGGCCTTCGCCCGGCGGACGGGCGGGGGTGCCCGTCGCTTTCTACGTGAACTCCGTCATAGCGTTCCTCCTGGTGGGCTTCGCGGTCTTCCAGGGGCTCCGCTTCGCCCTGGATCTCCCGAAGAACATGATGGGGGAGCTCAGGACCAACGTCATCCTGGCCGTCCTGGCGGCGATTGTCCTCCTGGCCTACGCCATCAGCGGCTTTTACCTGATACTCAGGGGCCAGGCCCAGATAAAGGGGATGCTCGCGGACCGCGGCGGGGCCGGGCGCTAGGGCCCGAGCCCGCGGCCGCTCAGGGCCCGGCCGCCCTGCCCCGGAGGAGGGGGACAACCGTGCTGACTACGTGCCCGCACTGCGGGGCCAGGTACACCATTACCCCCGCTCGCGTGGGCCATGCCGTCACCTGCACGTCCTGCGGGAATCCCTTCGCGGCCGAGGCCGACCCCCCTGCCGCGGGAAAGGCGGAGGGTGACGCCCAGCCCCCCGGACCCTCCCCGGCGGGCCTTCCGGCCCGGCCTGCCCCCCTGCAGCCGGCCTATCCCGCACGGCCCGCCGTTCACGCACGGCCCGCCGCAAACGGCCTGGAGGACGTGCCAGCTTCCGGCCGGTCTCCGGATCCCTCGCGTCCTGCCCCGGACGGGGGGGGAACGCGGCCCAGGAGGTCACTGGCACCGGCCGTTCCCGCCCCTCCCGCAGGCTTCCCGCCCGGGGACGGCCGCGCCCCCGAGCTCGGGGACTGGGGGGATCTCCCCTTCGACCTGGAGCCCGCCAGGATGGTGCAGGAGCACGAGGACGAGGAGCGGGAGGGCCTGGCCCGCGCCGCGCGCGAGCGCGCCGAGACCATAAGGCGTACGGGCTCCCCAGCGTTCTACGCGGGATCCGCCCTCCTCTCCGCCGTTCTGTCCGTGGTCATGGCAGGCATGGGGATCGTCATGGTGGACGAGGTCTACACCGGCAAGTTCGGGTTCCTGATCATTGCGGGCATAGTGTTTGTGCTGTTCCAGGCCCTCCATTTCATTTACGGCATGTACCTGGTGGTGAAGATCCTTTCCGACATCCGCAGCTGCACGTGACCGCCCGGTCCTGCCCCGCCGCCCGAGGAGGCGATTTAAATGCTGACTGTCTGCCCGCACTGCGGGGAAAGTTCGGTCGTGGACCCTGAGGTTTCCTGCAGGGATGTCGTCTGCGCCTCCTGCGGAAAGAGTTTCGCCGCCGGAGAGCCCGCTGAGCGATCGGGCGCCGGGGAGCGGCGCCCGGACGGGGAGCTTTCCCCGGAGCTGGCGTCTTCCCGGAACCTGGAGCCTTCCGCGGAAGCGGCGTCATCCCTGGACCAGGCGCCTTCCCCGGACAGGGTTCCTGGCCACGGCAACCTCCCCCCGCTCCTCCCCGTCCGGGCCGGTTCCCGGATGCCTTCGCCCTTCGTCGCGCTGACCGCCGCGACCGCCCTGGCCGTCCTGATCTTCGGCATAGTGGAGCTCGTGGAGATTGTTGACACCTCAAGGCGGCTCCGGCTGAGGTTAGCCCTGTATCTTCTGCTCATGCTGCTCGTCGTCTTCGACTTCCTTTACTTCTCCTTCATCGCCGTGAGGCGCCTCTGGGAGTTCCGGCCGACGGGGCCCTCTCCAGGCTACGGAGTCCCGTTCCCGCCCGCGCCGGCAGGGACCGCCCGGGCCGGGGCGGATTTTCGGGAAGCTCTTGAGGACGGCGGGCACGAAGGCGTGGCTGAAGCTCCTTGCGGTCTTCCGGAGGCCCCTGGTCCACCGCCGCCCAAAGCGGGGCCGATGGGCGTCCCCCCCCTCTTCCTGGGCGTCACCTTCGCCTCGGCCGCGGTCGTGACCGGCCTGCTCGTGTTCTTTCTCGTCAGGTTCAGCTCATTGGCCAGGGCGACTCAAACGCTGAACGTGGTGCTCCTCTGCCTGATCTTCCTCCTGTCGCTCTTCTACATATTCTATTTCTGCTGTTCGGCAATGAGGGAGCTCCGGGCGACAAGGCTCGAGTTTTCGGATCGCGACAGGCGGTAAGGTCTCGCTCCTTTTCGGCAAGGTTAGGTTCAATGCTCACATCGTGCCCTTTCTGCGGGACCGGCTACGGCCTGGACCGGCGCAAGCTCGGCGAGACGGTAGGATGCGCCAGATGCGGGAAGCCCTTCACGGTGGCCGAGGATCCCCCCGAACCCTCCCGGGCACCGCCGGAGTTCCGGGCGGCCGCTGAAGGTCCGTACGTCCCCGAGGACAGTGAACGCGGGGAGCAGGAAAAGGGGTCTGCGGAAGCTCTGGCCAGGGCAGTCGGTGCCCGGGAAGAACGGCCCCATGAGGGCAGGTCACCCGAGAGCGGTGCCGGGGCGATCTTGGGTTGGGACGCCGAAGTCCCGGAAATCCCGATTTCGAACGGGGACGTGTCCGGGAGCGAGACTCCGGAGAACCGGGACCGTGACGCCGTCCCGGCTGCCGAAGCCCGTGGCCCCGGCAGCCTCTCCCCGGAAGCTCCGGACCCCGGGAGCCCCTCCCCGGAAGCCCCGGACCCCGGGAGCCCCTCCCCGGAAGCCCGGGACAAGAAGCCCGATGCCCACGAGGGAGATGCCCTCAGTCCTGAGGAGCTTGAGTACCTGGCCGATCATCTGTGGCCCCCGGGGGAGGGCGAGGCCGGCCCGGACGCCCGGGGCCGGGGGGGAGGCGGGGGGACGTCCGGGGCGCTGGCCATGTGGGCCGCCGCGATAGCCGCAGCCCTTGTGACGGCAGGCACTGCGGCCATGTTTTTTGCGGTGTACGGAATCGGCGCCGGGGGAGAGGCGAAGGCCTCGGCCATAGGCTTCCTCCTCGTCGCCTTCCTGATGCTCATCCAGATAGTCTGCCTCGGGGCGGCCGTGAGGCATCTCGCCCGCATACGGGACGCCTTGTCGAGGATAAGCTGGTGGTGACGGAGTCGGGCCCTGATGCCTGAAGGGGAGTGCGACCGGTGCCGAGGAGTCTTTCATGCTGACGAGATGCCCCACCTGCGGGGCCCGGTTCGTCCTGGCTGAGGAGCAGCTCGGCGGGCCTTTCCGCTGCAGGTTCTGCGGCGGCGCTTTCACGGTTTCAGGAGCCGGGGGGGCGGCAACTCCCGGACAGGAGAAGGTTCCCCTGCCGGACGCCGGGCAGATCGGCCCTTCCGCCGGCCTTCCGCCGGTCGGGGCGGGGGGGGCGGAGGGGGATGCCCCGGAGACTCCAGCGCCCCCGGGGACCGTTTCGGCCCCGGAAACTCCCGCGTCAGGGGAGATGCCCGTGACCAGGCATGGGGAAGGGACTCCAGCGGCTCCGGAGGACGAAGGGATTCTTCCTCCCCCCCTGGGAGCCAGGCTCGTCTGGGAGCACCTTCTTGAAGAGTCCCTGCCGACGGATCCTCAGCCTGAGGACGTGTGGTCCGGACTTTCGGGAAAGGAGTATGGGGAGACGCCCTTGCCGCGGGAATCCTGGCAGGAAGCCTACGGTCCGGACGGTTCCGGGACGGAATTTCCCTCTCGGGCGGCATCCGCGCGCGGGAGTGCGCCAGGGACGGCGGACGGTTTCGTCGCGCGGGCCGTCTCGGCAGCCGTCGCCATCGTGATTGCCGGAACGGCGGCCATGTACTGTGCCGTGTATACGGGAGGCGCGGAGGTGAACGGGAAGGTCGCCGCCGTGGGCTTCACGCTGGGGGCGCTCCTGGCGCTTGTCCAGACGGTCGTCCTCGTGGCGGCGCTCAGGCATCTCGCGGACATACGGGACGCGCTCGCCGGAAGGGATAGGCCCTGGTGAGGCGGGGAGGGCCGGACACGGGCGGCAGCGGCCGGTTTTTGGCCCGCCATGACAGGCCTTGCGGCCGGAAGACGAACCTCATGCGGTTTTCATGTGCGCGATGCGGGGTCAGCTGCGCGGCGGAGCCCGAGCCTGCCGGCCGCACGGTTGTCCGCACGTTCCGCGCCCGGCCGTCCATGGCCGCCTGCGGAACTCCGGAGACCTTCCCCTGTCAGCCTTCCGGGCGGGGGCGCGGAGACGGCGCCGCCGGGGCCACCGGGCGGCGGGGCCCCGGGGCGCCGGAGGGCGCGGCGGCCCCTGAAGCCCTTAAAGCTCCCGATGCCCCGGACGCCACCGGCGCGCCTGCGCCGCCGGGCGGCGGGACTCCGGACAACCGTGAGCTCTCGGCATGCCCGCCCTGCGGAGAGGAATATCCGGTCCGCCCGGCACTCCTCGGCCGGGCGTGGATCGCCAGCGCGTCCTGCGGCGGCCCTTTCGGGCTGTCCGGGGCCCCGATGCCGTCCGCGGACGGCCACCCGCAGTCCTGCCTGGGGGCGGGCAGCAGGCGGGGCGAGCTGACGGCGGCCGAAGCGTTCTGCTCGGTCCTGGACTTCGAGGCGTTCACTTTATTCCTGTCCTTGATCCTGTTGGTGACCGGACTCACCACCATCTTTTACGTCTTGATCGACCCCCATGCGGAGTGGTGGATCCAGATGGCCAAAGTCATCGCCATCGGCGTCGCCATGCTGGTCGTCGCCTATTGCATATGGTTTGCGCATCTTGTTGTGCGGCACATGAAATACATCAGGGAAGTTTTCGAAAGGGAGGATAAGCGCAGGTAGCGCCCCGGCCCGCCGGGAGGCCGGCGCCCGATCGGGCTCCGGAACGGGAGTTCCGGTTTGAACCGTCAGTAACGTCCGTTCCGGTTTTCCGTTCCCGGCTCATGGAACCTGCGGGAAGTTTCATGACGGCCGACACATGGGCCCGCCCAGGCTGACGTCGGCTCCCGGCGGGCCGTCTGCCGGTTCCCGGCCGCCGCGCGTTCCCGGCCACTCCCGCTCCCCGGCCTTCTGCAGCATGTCCGAAATCCCGCGCCTCCGGCGCGGCCCTGAAACCTCACGAGAGGCAGTTCCCATGGCCCTCACATGTCCCCACTGCGGAACCGAATTCGACCCGCCCAGAGGGCGCGTCGGGGAGGCCATCGTCTGCGGCGCCTGCGGCCGGGACTTTTCGGTGGACGTGACGGAGACTTCCCGGGAGATAGCGCTCCTCGATCTTTCCGCCAGGCTGGACATGGGCGGGGCAGGGCCGCCGTCCTGGCCTTTCCGGCGGGTGACCATGGCGGCCGCTGCGGCGTTGACCGCGCTTGTGGTGGCCTTCACGGTCCTGGGCGCCATTTACGGGTACTCGTCGGTGAACATGGTGTTCCTCATAGCCCTTGGCCTCTTCTTCCTGGTCTGCCTGCACTACGTCTTCCGCTTCTGCGGCATGGCCATAAAATACCTGGAGGGGCTGGGAAAATCTTTAGGCGATCCCGACAGGCGTTAGATGCCGGGTATCCTGGCGGCTCTGCTGAGGTGGTTCCGAAAATTTTCTTCATATTATTCCTCATGTCGCATCAGTCAATTAATATTTTAAAAGTATATATTTCAGCCCAGTTTTTTTTGGTAATTTTGAAGGTGGATATCACAGTATTCTTTACTGCTTACGCTTGAAGGCAATCGATTATCATGAGGTGCATAATTCGGGATCCAGACCAACCAAAACTGGTTCATGGTCAAGCTGAGCAACAGATGACCGAAGAATCAATGATCGAGAGAACATAGATTACGGGATTGCAAAAGGCGATACGTTGACGTTGAAGATTCTTAATTTTGAAATTTATCAAAATTATCATGCTGCATTATTTAGAATGGCTTTCGGTTTGACTGATTTGTATTTCAATGATTTCGCGCTTAATTTATTTGATTCACTCCTTAAGAAAGACTCGGATGCTCTTTCCGATACACTGCATAATCTTCTTTCCGCCATACCGAATTATCAGCATGAATCTTCGTAAAAACATTAACATACAACGTTACAGGGAGCTTTTCTCGGAGCGGGGATTGAGGTTCTTGGGGAGATGCCGTGAGCACATGGGCGGCCTGATATGGTCATGTTCCTCAAGGAGAATGTCCGTGTAGTGATTGAGGTGAAATACTGCCCAGAGGACGCAAATAACGATGCGGGTTGTTCTGAAAAGGACTTCGCGAAGAATGTACTCGATATCGCGTTCGACCAAGCTGATCAAGCGATAAGAGAAAAAGATTATCAAGGTCATTTCAGACTTGCCTCCAGCGATATAATTTCCATAGCCCTCGCGGTACGTGGGCGTGATCAGGTGGCAGTACGCTTTCTTGACATGTGAAGAGGAAGACTCTCCGCCGTCCTCCTGAACTGTACCCGTTGTGGTCATGCTGTTTCCTGCCCGAACGGAAGAATGCCTTGTGCTCAGGAAATGCCGGAATTATTGCATATCCCCATGCCATTTCCTGAAAACGCGATTTTTCAATGGATCATTCAGGGATTTACCAATCGCGGTCAGCATGTCTTGCCGTCTGAATTGCAAGTTGCCAGAAAGACTTTCCGGATGTCTGAACTGATAAATGTTTTGAGGAATTCCTGAGTATCTGAATGCCTGAGTATCTGAGTATCTGAATGTCTGAGTATTTGGATGGTTTAATGTTTTAAAGAATCCCTGGATGTCTGAATTGGAGATCGGCCGCGTGACTCTTCAGTTTAAGGCCATGATTAAATCTGAGTTCGATTCATGCGTTTCCCGCATTGGTTAACCGGTCTGGCGGATTATTCCGCTCCGGTATCGTGCCCCTTAACCCTCAGCTTAACTATCCGTAAAATCCGCCTCTTCGCGTTCACCATAAATGCTTCCGCCTTCAGGCGTGCCGCCCGGCAGCTTCCCTGGCGTCCATCTCCCGAATTCCGCCGGAAAAAAATCCCCCGCGGCGGGGCCGCGGGGGTCGTGGGACGCGCCGCTGGGGCGCGCGCGAAACTCGGGAGGATCAGAACGCCAGGTGGGTCACGAAGACCTGCTGGAACTGCGGGTCGAAGCCCAGCGCGATCACCTCAACCTCGG
>JAISEQ010000093.1 GCA_031264045.1 Deltaproteobacteria bacterium | reverse complement strand
GGCGGTGTCCTTGAACGTCATGTCCCAGCTCATGACTGTCCGGTCGAAGCGGAGCGGGAGCTCGCCGGGCCTCCACCGCCTGAACCAGTCCCTGCGGAACACCGCGCCCTCGTCGGGGGTCGGATGCTGCTGGTACAGGGCCGCGAACTCGTAGGACCCGATCGTCTTCCGGACCCTGTCCAGCGAATCCAGGGGCCACCGTTCCGGATGGAGCGCCTCGCCGGCCTTCCGGTTCGGCTCGTCGCGGACCGCGACCGCCGGATAGTTCAGGTGCCGCCACGGCTCCCCGTCCCCGTTCGCGGCCTCCAGGATGCGTCCCGCGAGATCGTCCTCGTGCCAGCGGGTCTGGATGAGGATGATGCCCCCGCCCGGCGAGAGGCGGGTCCGGAGAGTGGAAGCGTAGGCGTCCCAGACGCTCTGCCTGCAGGTGGGGCTGTCGGCCTCCTCGCGGTTCTTCAGGGGGTCGTCGAGGATGAGGCAGTCGGCCCCGAGTCCGGTGATGGTGCCGCCGATCCCCGCCGACCGGTAGACGCCCTCGCGCCCCACTATCTCGAAGTGCCCGGCCTGCCGGAGGTAGTTCGAGTCGCCGTCCGCCCTGCGGCCCTTCGGCACGAGCCGCGTGTCCGGGTAGAGATCGCGGTACGCGTCCGAGTCCATGATCCGCTGTACGTCCCGGCTCATCTGGAAGGCCAGGCTTGCGTTGTAGGAGGTGGAAATTATGCCCATGTCCGGGAAC
The DNA here is from genome assembly GCA_031264045.1 of Deltaproteobacteria bacterium. Lineage (GTDB taxonomy): Bacteria > Desulfobacterota > Desulfarculia > Adiutricales > Adiutricaceae > JAIRZX01. Next base: position 4,017 of record JAISEQ010000093.1, on the reverse strand, counting down.
CGCCCGAAAGCGTAGGCGGGGAACATCCTGGAGGCGAGCTCGCTCTTGCCGTGGCGGACGGGCGCGGTTATGAGGAGACGGGGGGACTCGCGGCGGTACACCCCGTTCAGGAACCCGTCCAGGACGTCGCAGATCTCCTCGTGGAACCAGCCCATCATGTAGCCCGGATGCATGTGGCGGACGAAGTTGGCCATGCAGGACGCGCAGGCGAACCTGAAAAGCTCCTCCGCGTAATCCTCGGCTTCCATGCCGTCTAGTTCAGCTGCCGCCTGCCTCGCCATCCCGGCTGTTCCCTCCCGTCCGCGTCGCCCGCGAACGTCCTGTAAAGCTCCTTCAGCTTGCCGATATCCGAACTGCCGTCATCGGCGGTCCTGAGCCGGCCCGCGCTCCTCTTTCCCGTCTTCGGCGCCGCCGTCCTCCTGAAGTCCGGGTGGAGGTTTTCCAGGCCGAACATGAGGAGCTTCGCGTTCGGCTCGTCCCCCGTCACCTGCCCGTAGAGCGCCTCCTCCATCCGGTACGCGAAGACCAGCTGCATCCTCCGGCACCTGTCGTCGAACTCCGGGTTGCGTGCCCGGTAGTCGACGATCTGGCAGAGCGAGAGCCCCGTCTCCGCCCGTGCCGAGGCGAGGTCCCCGGTCTTCTCCAGGAGTTCCAGGTACCTCCAGAAACGCTCCCTGGCGGGGACCCTCCCGTAGGACGTCTCGACCGTCTCCTCGGCCTCGATCCGCACCGCCACCTTCGGGGCGGTCTTGCGTGCCGCCTCGGGACGTGCGGCACCGGCCTCGGACCGTGCCTTGATCTTCAACGGAGGCCGCTTCCGGGCAGGTTTCTGCGCCTTTCCGGAAGCGGCCCCGTTCATCCAGCTTGCAGGAGGTAATCCCATTCCGTTCCCGTGACGTGTCGCCGATGAGCGGGCGCCCGTCCTGGCGTCAAGCATAAGGGCAAAAAAAAGGCCCCCGGGGATACGGGAGCCAAATAGTACGGACTGACAGGGATCTGACAGGGATTTAGACGTTGACAGGGTATTCTGCGGGACGTCTGCGCTCCACCACGGTATGGGCCCAGTTTTCGAGCGCGTGGCGCGTGGATACCCAGCACTGCCCGTCCAGCATGTGCGCGGGGAGTTTCCCGGCGTTGAGCATCCTGCGGACGCGGACCGGACCGATGCCGAGAGCGGCGGCTATCTGCCTCACGCCCACAAGAAATATCGGCGGCTGTGCGGTGCTATTACTCATGCGAGAAATTATAGCATGATCCGTGCCGCTGAATAAAAAAGGCCCCCCGCAAGGAGAAGGCGGGGGGCCGGGGAGCTGGGAATGACTAGACCACGATGAAATGAGCTGGAGAAATGATAGCCGATGCCGGGGGGCGTGTCAACTTTTTCTGGGTTTTCCTTTCGGCCAGCCGAGAGGTTTTGGCGGGAACTTCTCCCTGAAGACCGCCACGTCTGCGGGGTTGGCCTGCGAGGGGGCCTGGGCCCCGCCGGGCTTCCAGGGCCGGGTCACCGGGAGCTGGCCCCAGGACACGGCGCGGTTGACGGTGGACCGGGGGATGCCGACAAGCTCCGCCACGCCGTCCAGGGGGATGCCGGGCTCTGCGGCCTCGATGCCGAAGTCCCGGAGCCTCGCCCAGGGTACGTTGTAGGCCACGTGCCATTCGTGGCCGGGGCGGTCCGGCCTGGCGGCGAAGCCCTCGGCTATCCGCTTCGCAACGGCTTCCGGGGACACGTTGCGCGGGACCCCGGCTATCAGGAAGGTGAAGAACTTCCCCTTCTGACCGATCTTGACGGGGCCGGCGGTTCCGGGGTCGGGCAGGGCGTCCGCGCTCATTACGTACCTGGCCCCGCCCCCGGCCAGGTGCTCCAAGGTGACAAGCAGGTCTCTCATGGCCTTTTCTCCTTACGGGGATGGTAACCCGACACGCGGGGAACGGTCAAGGGCGGGGCCTGCCTCCACCCCGCCCCCTCCCGAAGAGGGAGGGGGCGGTGCGGGCCTGGGTCTAGAGCTTCTTCAGCCCGGCCTTCCTGAAGGCCCTGCGGATGGAGTCGCGCGTGTCGTGGAGGTCTATGCGTGTCACCTCGGGCTCCCTTCCCATGGCGGTCACGGTGAGGGTCACGCGGTCCCTGGAGCTGACGCGGCACACGACGTCTATTCCCCACCCGCCGCAGATGCCCTCGAGGGTCCCGGTGTCCCAGGTGTACTCGGCCAGGTCGTAGGGGGCCGCTCCGCCGTTCCGTCCGATTATCTGGGATGCGAAGGCGAGGGTGCGGGTGAGGACGTGTACGCGGAAGCTGGTGTCGTCTGCGGTGCGGGTCCGGGTCTTTGCGGCGCTGCTGGTCATCGTGTTTCTCCTTTTTCGTTTTGCGGGGCGTTTCCCGCGTTTCGTGCCAGACAGTATTGCAACTACCGTGCCAATCATGTAGCAAGATGGGGCGATTCGCTGACCCTCTGCATTTATGCGGGGTACAGCGATTGACGCATGATATTCGCCTCTTACTTTCTCAAAACAAGGTGGGTAAAATGGTTACACGCTTGTAACCATATTACCCGGTACCGGGTAATAATTACTCGCTTGCGCTTATCGATCCGCCGCAGGGCGGGCGCCCCCTCCCCCTTAAGCAACCTCCGTGCCAGTGCGGCACATGGTTTTCCGGTCCCGCCGCATCCCTGTCCGGCCATTGGCGCGGCGCTTGCTATATCACCTGTGCGGGCGGTACCGGCCGCCGCGAAGGGAGACGGGCCATGCGGGGCGAGGCTGTCTCCCGCTCCTGCGGCCGCAGAGACGCTGACGCCCCCGTCCGGCGCATCATCTCCCACGCCCCTTCCGGGTCCGCCAGCGCCAGGCCATGGAGCCCGGTGCGGCTTCCGCTCCCGTTTTCCGGGTGCCTCTCCGTGGGGACGCGAGCCTCTTTCATTTTCGCATGGTTATATAAGCTTTCTCTCCGGCAGGGAAAATGCGGATTCTGAGGCGTATGATTTAAGGCGTAGCGTGAGAATCAGCACATCCTGGGGTGGAGTTCACTCCAACTTTGGTTTCGGGAGGGCACATGTTGATATGGATATATTCATTAATTCTTAAGGGTTATCACGGCGCGGCGTTGGAGGGCGTTACAGAGGAGCTTGGTAATATATGTTCTAATTTTGAAAATTGTGATTCATCTTAACATGACTGTTTAAGGGAGATATTCAATAAATTTTATGATTATTCAGAAACAACAATTGATACACTGCAAGTCAAGCACACATGCGGAATTCATTGATATGCATATATATAGATAGCTAATATATATATAGTATTCTAATAAGACTTTTCCCCAAAAAGGAGGGTCGGTGTGTCTACCCCCCCTAAAAAAAAATAAAAGTGAAACAGTGTGAAAAATAAAGCATGTGAATCATGATCTTTCGTAGTCTATAAGCATTGAAAAAAAACAAGGGGGAGCATTTACGTGGTAATGCACACTTGATCCTTTTGCTACGTTATGGGATGATGTCTCAGAAAGCCGTAATCAATAGGCATTCTTTTTTCGTATTGACGAATCAACTTTTCAGATGTATGATGTGAAACTGTCGGGTCGGAATCCGGAAGCTCATATCCGACACACAGGCAATGACGAAGCGACTTTTCACAAGCACACGGTTTTGGGAAGGGGAACGCGATGGGGAAGATTCGGGGAGGGCCGCCCCTGACGGTCCGGACGATCATGATAGGGAGCAGGGCGGTCCGCGCGGTGGAAGCGCGTGACCTGTTCATGGCCCTGGACAGGGCGGGCTCGCTTGACGGCTGGTTTGCCGACAGGTCCCGGCGGTACGGGATGGAGCGGGGCCGGGACTGGATATCGGTGCCGAGTCCGGAACGGGGGGGGAGGAGCGTCCGGCTCCTGACCCTGCCCGCCGCGATGGAGATCGTCTGCCGGGACAGGGGGACGAACCTGAAGGCGCTCCGCGACGGCCTGGCGGAGGCCATGTCGGTACCCGCGGACGCGAAGGACGCGCGGATTTCGGAAAGGCTCGGCAAGAT
>JAISEQ010000034.1 GCA_031264045.1 Deltaproteobacteria bacterium | reverse complement strand
TCAGACCACTTCGTTTCCTCCATGACCTCCGAGGTCGCTACCAGCTGGAACGTTAGTTGCTGGGCGGGTATCGCAACCCGCAAGGTGGGCGCACCTTTTCACGGCGCACGAGAGAGAGAGAGAGAGAGAGATGCAATTATCATGCCAAGCCCGGCGGCAACCTGCTGCACGTCATTTCCCCTCTGCGCCCTGGGAAGTACGGCAGAAGAGATGTCACGTTTCAGACTGTCCTGGATCGGCATCGCCAAAATCAGCACCTTTATGGGCGGGGTCCGAAGGAACGGAGGTCCTCCGGCGTCACGGAAGAGACTGAAGGCCACCTTGGCCATGAAAACTGTCTACGGACATAACGTTTCAAGAGCACTATAAGGCCCATTTTGTCGGAAGTCAATAATGATTTTATATGAAACCGCTTCAAAACTGTTGTTTTACCCGATACAGACAAATTAGATATTCTTATTTTGTCATTAAAATCTTGATTTTATAGCATTTACAAAAATTGTTCCGTTCGGAAATATACCGATCTATGGTCCGGACGCCCCAAAAACCTGCTCCGGACGCCCCTAAACCCGGCCCGCTACCTCCACCTGCGATGCCGCCTCCGCCGCTCTTCAGCCGCGACCGTTCTTAAAGCCACTCCCGAAGCCTGGTTCACCCTGCGTCCCGGACAGACGCAGGTGACAGAAGCGCCCCTGAAGCGGGCCGGCCTCCTTCCGATCCCCGGATCCTTGGGGGACGGGAGACACGGGCAAGCGGGCGCTCTGGATCGGCAGGAACACCCAGTTTTGCCCTATTGTAGTCTGCCCCGATGTTCTGGAGCTACCGGACTGCCCGGACCCTGAAACAGGCATCAGGTTACCGCTTCTCCCCGGTCCCGGGGCTGTCCTCCCCCCGCAGGGACTTTCGCACGTTCCGGCATTATGGCACCGACCGCCTCACTGTCCCATGAAGAGGCGACCGGAGGCCCCTGAAACCACCGGAGGCCCCGCGAAGGCTGTCCGTGAGACGAGGAACCGGATTCTCAGGAGGTTCTACGACCGGGCGATCAAAACCCCATCCCGGTGCCGCCCGCCGGCGGCAGGTCGGTGAGGAACATCGCGGGCTGACTCTACGAGTGGAACGAGAAAGATAAGGCCGTCAAGGCCGGGGGCACGGGACTGGGACAGTCCATGCCTCCCCGGGAATGGTAGAGCAGTGCAGAGAGTCCCCGGGGATCTGAAAAGCCGAGGTGAGGTCAAAGACCGAGGGAACCGGAGACCTTGAGCAAACCCGCCGAGGCCCCGGGGCATCGCCTTCGGCACCGGCGTACGGCCCTCTTCACTAGAGCCTCCATGACCCTCGTTCGTCCCGTGTTCGAGGATGTCGGTCGCGCAACCCGTCTCCGGCCCCTTGGCCCCGTCAGCCACCTGGTCGTCAGGAAACCTCTGGGCCTCAAGAGCATAGCCGTCTGATTCCTGGTCCCAGCCGGGACTGGGACAGGCTGCATGGACGCGGACTAGCCAGTTCTCGCCAGGGCAACGGCCGATCCCCCCCTCCGCCCGAATTCTCTGCTCCTGCCCCGCCTTCCCGCCGCCTCCCCGGCCCCGGCCCCTCTCACGGGCCCACCCTCCGCTGTAGTTTTCTGGTACGGCCCCACCATCCTGATGCCTCCCCAGCTCAGTGACCGCTCTCCCTCCTACTCCTCAGCTCAGCCCCCACTCCGACCGGCCCCGACGCCCGCCTTTGATGGAGGAGTTCCGGCTCCAGAGACGACAAGCGGTATTCCGTCTGTTTGCTGCACAGGGGGGACAACCTGAGAGCGGCTCAACCCTTCCCCCCGGCATGCCGGACATACGGACAGGCGTCAGAATCGGGCAGTCAGGTATCGATCGGGCGGGGCTTCCGCCCGTAACCTCCAGCTTCCGGGCCATCGAGCCTTCACTCCCCGGACATGAATACCCAAATCGGCCAATCCGGCAGGCCGGCCCGTAAATCCGCACTTGCGCTGTGAAGTGCCCCCCTTCCGGGATCCCGCCGATGCCCGGCCGGGGTGCCGGGGTTATTCCCGTGGAGCCAATCAGCCTCGCTTTCGAGGGCTCGCCCGCCGACTCCGGGGACCGTGCCGGTGACCGCGCGGGTGACATGAGGCTGGGCCTTTATCGGAGAACAGGCGTCAACGATGGCGACCGAGGCGTCAGTGACGCCATCCCTGGATACGGCAGGGAGAGGCCCGGGCATCTCCATACCACCGAACGCAAAAGGCTCCTGTTTTGATGCACTCAGAGAATACCGGGGGTTCGTCTCGAAGTCTCGAAGCCAACACCTTTATTTTAAGTCATCAATTCTGAAAGCTTGCGAACTCGGGCCGCTGAGACTCCGGTGCCGGCCGCTATCCGCGCACGCAGCGACCCGGAGCCTGCGGACACTTGCGTCTTGTCGGGTCAGGACCGGATGTGTCCCTTCAGGAAGGGTATGGAAGCTCGCCGAGAACCTGGCCCGTCCCCCGCCCCCCCCCCCCCGACCGACGGTCCAGCATGCCGGCGGTGTCCCCGCGCCTTCCCGGACCCCGTGCCGGAAGAATGAAGTCCGGGGCCTCTTCCAGCAGGACCGGAGACGGGACGGATGTCCGGGCGGCGTCCCCGCACGCGTCGGCCGGGACGGAAAGGCGGAACGCTTTTCGGAACGGCATATGCTTCATAGTCTTGGACGTGTTGCGCTTGTCGGCAACGAGCGGGAGCGTTCCGAGCGCGGCGGGTGGAGAGCCTCAGGGCATCATGTCAGAAGTTCGCCCGATCCCTTCACCCCTTGAGCGGAGTTTCAAGGAGAAGCTCCCACCGGGATATCTCGTTGGAGGCATCGCGGGCCGGGTCGGCAGCTCCTTTGGCAGGTGAACCCCTGGGAGACACAGCGCGACGGATGAGGTCAGGCCGGTTGGGGACCCGGCGGAGGCTCCTTGGAAACGTCTCAGTTCAAGCCGGGTCCCGATGCCGCTTCAGATGAGACGGTCGCAGTCTCCCGGAGGAATCCGATACGATGAGTGCCCTGCCTTGCCGTTATCTCCGACCGGGATGCCTGTAAAGGGGGGGATGTGTCAGGTGGAGGGTGGCAGATTCAAGACGGATGGAGGATGGAGAATGGCTGGGAGGGGCTGGATGGAGGGCGGATGCGGTGGGAGGCGGGGAGGCGGGTGGCGGATTGAAGATGGATGGAGAATGAGGATGGGAGACTG
>JAISEQ010000032.1 GCA_031264045.1 Deltaproteobacteria bacterium | reverse complement strand
GAAGACCGGGGAATGGACATGTCCCAAGTGCGGCGCCAATCACGATCGTGACGTGAACGCCGCCAGGAACATCCAACGGGTCGGGGCGTCGGCTCGCGGGGGAGAATGGGTAAGACCGGGCTCGGCCGGCACCCTTTGCTGATCCCGGAATCCCCAGGAGTTTCTCCGGGGAGTATGTCAATCTAGCTTTGATGGCATGTTTTATGCAAGACAACTTCCCAGCCGGAAACCGGCAAAAGCTTCCCCACAGGGTTGGAACGCGGAGGGCGACAAGTGTCCATAAACTCGATTCTCTTCTCCCAGAGCTACCTGACTCGCGAGCCGGCGCTCCTGAACGTCGGGACCAAGCAGAACACCTACGAGTCGCTTGAGAACTACCTCGCCAAGGACGAACAGCTGTCCGCCTACTCCTCGTCCCAGGCCACCGACACCGTGGATCTCGCGCTCGATAGGGTCTCCTCAAAGATCATCACCGAGCTCGCCGGCCTTACCGCCGAGTCCATCACCAAGCATCCCGATCTCAAGGACGACTACGTCTTGGCCGTCATCGAGCCCGAGAACGGCCAGCGCGAGGCCAGGGTGTACAGCCGCGAGGAGATAGTCCAGTCCTCCGGCGGCACTGACGAGGAGAAGGAGAAGCTCCGCCAGTCCCTCGCCAAGAACCCGCTCGTGGTCTTCACCACCGACGAGGGCCTCCCGTCGTCTTCCGACAGCGAGGCCGCGCGGGAGCTTTCCGAGAAGGTCAACGCCTTTCTCACCACCAACGAGAAGCTCCTAGACATGCTTGACACGTACGGCTTCAACCCCTTCGAGGTTCTGAAGCTCTAGGCCCCTCCCGCCGGGGATCCGTTCGGGCCGTTTTCCGTGCGGACCGGATTCCCCGGGGCGGATTCCGGCGGGGGCGAGTCTTCAGCGCCTTTCTCCCCGAGCGGACCGGACGGCGTCCCGGCGCGTTCGTCTCGGCATCGTTCGTCATTTCCTCAGTTTCCCCATTTTCATTTGCTCTTGTCGTTTCTGCAGCTTTTTCCTCCTAGAAATTTCCCCCCCGGTCCGTAAGGGCCGGGGGGGTTTTTAGTTTTGGCGCTTCCAGTTGCCCTCCGCCGCAATTTCTCGACATGGTCCCTTCGGTTATCCTGAACCCCTTGCTCCCGCTTGCTTCGGAATCGTCGGTGCCGCCGTCCCCCCTTCCGGCGTCGTCTCTGCGCACGGGCGGGTTCAGCCTGCCGGCCGTCGGCCGGACAGGCCGCACGGACGCGCGCGGGGCGTCCGGTTCCCCCCAGAATTCCTTTCCCGCGCCGCCGATGCCGGACTTTGCCGACCAGGACGCGCGGGAGCGGATCGTCCGTTCCGCGCCCGTCAAGCTCTTGACGTGCCGCGGACGGCGGAGCTACTATCCCCTTTGAAGCGGCTCCTGACCTCACGCCCTTCGGCGGGGGTTTCATGCCGTGCCCCATGCTGAGGCGAGAGGTGTCCCGTGCCCATTTCCGACGAGTTCATATCTTTCGTCTGCGGGCTTCTCGAGGGGGCCGGGGCGGTACGGCCCAGGAAAATGTTCGGCGGATGCCTTGTCTACATCGACGACAAGCCGACCGTGCTTATCACGGAGGACACGGCATACGTGAAGGTCCACCCGTCCCTCGATGGTCTCCTCGGCGGTGCCGTAAAGGCGCCCCCGTATCCCGGCGCCAGGGACCACTACGTCCTGGATCTGGACGATGCGGATCTGGTTCTGGAAGCGGCGCTCGCGATCCTTCCGCACCTGGAGGTGCCCAGGCCGAGGCCCAGGCCGGGGAACAGAAAGGACGTTCCCCCTAAGGGCGGAGTTCGGCCGGAAGCGGCACTGAAGACCGCTTCCGGCGGCGGCCCCTCACCTGCGGGAACGGTGCCGAAGGGCTCGGCTTCCGAAGCTTCTCCGGAGAAGACGCCATCCGGATCCCGGACCGCCGGGAAGGCTCGCCGCAGGACCGGTCCCCGGTAGCCGCAGGACCCGAATGCCGCCTCGCGGAAGCTCCCGCGCGCTGAGGGGCGGCCCTGACGGGTCAGGCTCCAGGGGCTGGGCGGAAGGGAGGCGGAAGGCCCAGTGCGCCTCTCTCCTCCGCAGGACGATGCGGGGAGGGCGACGGCGGTTTGCGGAAGCCCCTCCTCCGGGCATGAGCCTGGTCCGAGTCGGAGCCGCCGCCGTTACCCGCCCGCCGGCCCGCTTCCCTCCGACGGTTCCTGCCGGCCTTCTTCACCCCCTTGCCCTTGCCCTTCCGTTGCCGGACTCCGGAGTTTCTCCCACCCGTTTTCCGGCCGGGGACCTCTCTGCCCCGGCGGTGCGTCCTGCCGCCTGAACTCGTCCCGCCGGCGTGAAGCCTCACGGGCCTTCGCGAGGTCCGTTCCCGCCCCCGCTTCACTCCTGCCGCCGTCCCTGCGGCCTCCTCTCCCGCCATCTTCTCCGGTTTCTCCTCCTCCGTCCCCGTCCTCCCGCGCTCTGATCGTGCCCTGAGCTTCCGGGCGTTTCGCCCTTTGCCGGCGGCCGTGTCGGGGCGGGGAGCCGGGCGCGGGCCGATGTGCCCGCCCGGAGGCCGGGATGCGTGAAAGCCTTTTCCCGGGCGGATTCGGGAGCCGCGAGGGCGTCCCGGGCACTTGACTTCAAACGGCGCGTTCCTTATAATTGCGCGATCGCCGAGAAGTCCGCGCCCAGGCCACGCCGGCCCCTCCAGGGGGGAACGGCGCACGGGGGCGGGACGCCTTCCGAACCCGAACCTGCGGCGCGGCCGCGAACGAGAAGATCCCGTGACCCCCATGACGACAGGCCGACCGTCCCCCGGCGGCGGGAACGTGACGCTTACCCCGGCCGCGCTCACCCTCGACGACGGGGCGTCCTTCGCGGGCCTGGCCCTCGGCGCGGGGCTGAAGGCCGAGGGCGAGGCGATATTCATTACGGCCATGAGCGGCTACCAGGAGGTCCTGACCGACCCGTCCTACCATGGCCAGATAGTGGTCTTCACTGCGGCCCACGTCGGCAACTACGGCACCAACCCGGCGGTCGACCAGGCCCCGGAGCCCCAGGTGGCGGGCGTGGTCTTCCACGAGCTCTGGCTCCCGGAGGCCCTGCACTGGCTCTCGGAGGCCGATCTGCCCGAGTGGCTCCGCTCCGGGAAGGTGGGCGCACTCACCGGTGTGGACACGAGGGCGCTGACCCTGCACATCCGCGAGAGGGGCGCCCGCAACGGGGTCATTGCCCCCCTCTCCGAGGGCGTGGAGTCCGCCTACGCCCGCGCCCGCGCCGTCCCCAGCATGAACGGGCTGGATCTGGCGGTAAGGGTCTTCACTAAGGCCCCCTACAGGATGCCCGCCCCCGGCCCCGCCCCCGACGGGGGGCCGGCCTACCGCGTGGCTGTCCTGGACTTCGGGGTCAAGCGATCGATTCTGGAACAGCTTTCCTCCCACGGCATGGATCTGACCGTCTGGCCCGGCGACACCGCGCCCGACAGGATCATGGATGAGAGCCCGCAGGGGGTCTTCCTCGCGAACGGTCCGGGGGACCCCGCCGCCTGCTCGTACGCGGTGAGGACCGCAGGCTACTTCCTGGGCAGGAAGCCCCTCTTCGGAATCTGCCTGGGGCACCAGATCATGGGGCTCGCCGCGGGGGGGAGGACCTACAAGCTCCCCTTCGGGCACCACGGCCTGAACCACCCGGTGCTGGACTCCGACACCGGCAAGGTGCTCATCACCAGCCAGAACCACGGCTTCTGCGTGGACCCGGACAGCCTGCCTTCGGGCGTCAGGGCGAACATGTGGAACCTGAACGACGGCACCGTGGAGGGCCTCGCCTGGGAGGACGCTCCCGCCTTCTGCGTTCAGTTCCACCCCGAGGCCTCCCCCGGGCCCCACGATTCCCGCGGCCTCTTCGCCAGGTTCCGCCGGATGATAAAGGAGCACGATGCCCAAGCGTAAGGACCTGGAGACGGTCATGATCCTGGGCTCGGGGCCCATCGTCATCGGCCAGGCCTGCGAGTTCGACTACTCCGCCACCCAGGGCTGCAAGGCCCTGAAGGAGGAGGGGCTCCGTCTCGTGCTCCTGAATTCCAATCCGGCCACCGTCATGACGGACCCGGGGCTCTCGGACCGAACCTACATAGAGCCCATGACCGCCGGCGTCGCCATGGACATCATACGCCTGGAGAAGCCCCAGGCCATACTCCCGACGCTGGGCGGGCAGACGGCCCTGAACCTCGCGATGGAGCTCCACGAGAAGGGGGCGCTCTCCGAGTGCGGGGTGGAGATGATAGGGGCCGACCCCGACGTGATAGAGGTGGCCGAGAGCCGCGAGCGCTTCCGCAGGACCATGACGTCCCTGGGCCTGGACATCCCCGTGTCCGCGCTGGCCCACACCGTGGAGGAGGCGATAGACGTAGCCGAGAGGACCGGCTATCCGGCCATAATCCGCCCGAGCTACACGCTGGGGGGCACCGGCGGGGGCATAGCCCGGAACCGGTCCGAAATGGAGCTTCTCGCCTGGAAGGGCCTGAACGCCTCCCCGGTCGGCCAGATCCTCATCGAGCAGTCCCTTATCGGCTGGAAGGAGATGGAGCTCGAGATGATAAGGGACATGGGCGACAACGCGGTCATCGTCTGCGGCATCGAGAACGTCGATCCCATGGGCGTGCATACCGGGGACTCGGTGACCGTGGCGCCCATCCAGACGCTGACCGACGTGGAGTACCAGGCCATGCGCGACGAGGCCCTCCGGGTCGCGCGCGCCGTGGGCCTGAACGGCGGCTGCAACATACAGTTCGCGGTCGACCCCCGCACCGGGCGCCGGGTGGTCATAGAGATGAACCCCCGCGTGTCGCGCTCGTCCGCCCTGGCCTCCAAGGCCACCGGCTTTCCCATCGCGCGGGTGGCGGCGAAGCTTTCGGTGGGCTACCTCCTCTCCGAACTGAAAAACGGCATCACCCGCAAGTCCGCCTGCTTCGAGCCGGCCCTGGACTACTGCGTGGTGAAGGCCCCCCGCTTCAATTTCGAGAAGTTCGCGGGCGCGAGCCCGGTCCTGGGCCTTGAGATGCGCGCCGTGGGCGAGACCATGGCGCTCGGCGGCAACTACCGCGAGGCCCTGCAGAAGGCCCTGCGCGGCCTGGAGAACAGCCTGCTCAGCCTCGAGTGGCGGCCGGGGGCCGACGAGGAGGGCATCGAGGCCGATCCGGCCAGACGCCTGGAGCTCATGAAGAAGCGGCTGGCGCGCCCCGAGCCGGAGAGGCTGAACCGCCTCTACGAGGCCATGAAGCTGGGCCTGACCCGCGAGGAGGCGGTGCAGATAACCTCCCTCGACCCGTGGTTCGTCATCCAGATGGAGATGATTCTGGAGGCCGAGCGGTTCATAGAGGGGCCTCTGGCGGACGTCATCGCCGGGGGCGGGGAGCCCTCCCCCGAGGATCTGCGGCACGTGAAGGCCCAGGGCTTCTCGGACGCCCAGATAGCCCGGATAGTGAACACCAGGAAGGGGACCTTCATCCGGGCCCCGGAGATAACCGCCCTCCGCGAGAGGCTGGGCGTCCTCCCGGGCTTCAGGCAGGTCGACACCTGCGCGGGCGAGTTCCTGGCCGAGACCCCCTACTACTATTCCAGCTACGACGCCCCCCGGAAGATCCCCCATGTGGCGGGAGCCGAGGCGGAGGGCTACGCGGCAGCCGACGCGGAAAAGGCCGCCGCCGGGACGGCGGGGGCGGGGCCGGAAAACCGCGGGACGGTCGCCTCGGGCGCCTCCCCCGGCGCCCGCGGCAAGGTGATGATAATCGGCGGCGGACCCAACCGCATAGGGCAGGGCATAGAGTTCGACTACTGCTGCGTGAAGGCCTGCCAGGCTTTCGACTCCATGGGGTTCGACACCGTAATGGTGAACTCCAACCCCGAGACGGTCTCCACCGACTACGACGCGGTGGGCCGGCTCTACTTCGAGCCGGTGACGCTGGAGGACGTGCTCGCGGTCTGCGCGCTGGAAAAGCCGGACGGCGTCATAGTCCAGCTGGGCGGCCAGACGCCCCTGAATCTCGCCATGAGCCTCAAGGAGGCCGGGGTCCCCATCTGGGGAACCGCGCCCGAGGCCATATTCCGCGCGGAAGACCGGCGGAGCTGGAACGAGCTGGTCGAGAAGCTCTCGCTTCTCCAGCCGCCGGGCCACATGGCCGAGGACGGGAGGAGCGCGCTGGCGATTGCCGAAGAGATAGGCTATCCGATCCTGGTGAGGCCCTCGTTCGTCCTCGGCGGACGGGCCATGCGCATCATCGGGAACGCCCGCGATCTGCAGGGATACGTCAGGAGCTTCACGGACAGCGGCCTCACGCTCGGTCCGGGCTCCCCGATACTGGTCGACAAGTTCCTGGACGATGCCGTGGAGGTCGACGTGGACGCCGTGGCGGACGGCGAGCGCGTGGTGGTGGCGGCGGTGATGGAGCACATCGAGCGGGCCGGCGTGCATTCCGGGGACTCGTCGTGCTGCATCCCCCCCTTCACGCTTTCCCCGGCAATCCAGGACGAGATCCTGCGCCAGACGTCCCTCCTGGGCCTGGAGCTCGGCGTGCGCGGGCTCATGAACATCCAGTTCGCCGTGAGGGAGGGGAGCGTTTTCGTCCTCGAGGCCAACCCCAGGGCCTCCCGCACGGCGCCCTTCGTGGCCAAGGCGACGGGCAGGCCCCTCATAGAGGCGGCGGCCCACGTGATGGCCGGGAGGACCCTGGTCGAGTGCGGCTTCCTGGACCAGGCCCCGCCGGACTACTTCGCCGTGAAGGAGGCCGTGATCCCCTGGGGCCGCTTCTCCGGGGCGGAGGTGCTCCTGGGTCCGGAGATGCACTCCACCGGCGAGGTGATGGGGCTCGACCGCACGTTCGGGCACGCGTTCCTGAAGGCGCAGATAGCGGCGGGCACCTACGTCCCCCTGGGAGGCGAGATAATACTGACCGTCTGCGACCGGGACAAGCCGGCCCTGGTGCCGCTCGCGAGGGAGCTAGCGGACATGGGCTTCACCTTCCACGCGACCCCCGGAACGGTCGAGATACTCCGCGAGAACGGCCTCGCCTCCGGGATCCTCTACAACATCAACGACCAGCGGGAGCCCAGCGTCCATGCGTACCTGAAGAGCGGCAAGGTCAAGATGTTCGTGAACACCGCCCAGGATCCCCAGTCCATCCGGGACTCCAGCTTCCTGCGGGGGGAGGCCATTAGCTGCGGGGTCCCCATCATGACCACCGTCGCGGGCCTTTCCGCCATGGTGGAGGGGCTGAAGGCGGTCAAGACGTCCAGCTGGCACATATCCCCCCTCCAGGACTACCGGCCCGGCACCTTCGGTGCCGCCGGCTGACGCGGGCCGGAGTCCGGGCCCCCCTGCCGCCCGATGCCCTTCCGGGCTTCCCGGGCCCGTGGCCACGGGCTTCCCTCCCGTCGGCCTCACGGAGTTTTCCCCTAACTTCCTGAACGGTTGTCCGCCTGTCCCCGACCAGAGCTTTTTCCCGTCCGTCCGGACGGACGCGCCTCAGGGCGGCGCCCGCCCCGGCGGCTCCCCCCCAGGGCCTCCAGCGGCCCTTCACGCCCAGACAGACAGGGCCCCCCCGCCTGCGGCGGCGGTCCGGACGCGGTTTTCGCCTTGACCGAGAACAATTCCACAGATCCTGAATTAGGGAACCGCGAGGGAACCGGGGACCGCGCGGGGACGGCGAGGCGCACCGCCAAGAGCCCGGCGGGGACGGAGCCGCCCGGGAAACCTGAGGGATGCGGCGCGCCCCTCGGTCCGGCGGGGAAGGCGGGTTCGGGAGTTCCGGCCGGCGGCGGCGAACCCGGCGTTCCGGAAGTTCGGGAAGGTTCCGGCGCTCCCGGTGCCCCGGGATCCCAGGATTCTCCGGATGCCCCGGCCCAGGATTCTCCGGAGGCCGCCGCCGGGATAAAGAACAGGGCCGACGAGCTGCGTCTCCTCTTCGAGGTGAGCCAGGCCCTGAACGGCACCGCCACCGAGCTGGCCGACCATCTGGACGAGACGCTGGATCTCATGGCGCGGTACACGGGCATGATGCGCGGGGCTTTCTATCTGGTGAACGATGCGGGCGACATCGTGATGGAGGCGGCCTACGGCCTGAACCAGGCGGAGCTCAAGAGGGCCCGCTACAAGAGTGGGGAGGGCGTCATAGGGCGGGTGGCGGAGACCGGGATCCCCATGGTGGTCCCCAACGTCTCCAGGGAGCCGCTGTTCCTCAACCGTACCGGCGCGAGGGATCTGAGGAAGGAGAACGTTTCCTTCATCTGCGTCCCCATCATACTGGACGGTCGCACCATAGGGGCCATCAGCGCGGACAGGCTGTTCGCGGACGGGGGACGGATGGAGGAGGACATGCGGCTTCTGACCGTCCTCTCGTCCCTCATCGCCAGGGCCGTCGCCGTGAGGCGCGACTATGCGGCGAGGAGCGCCGCCATGCTGGAGGAGAACCGCAGGCTTCAGGCGATACTCGTCAACAAGAACTTCAAGATAGGCCAGCTGGTCGGGCATTCCAGCGCTCTCCGGAACATTCTGGAGGAAGTGGCCCAGGTGGCCGCCACCAACGTGACGGTCCTCATCCGCGGGGAGTCCGGCACCGGCAAGGAGATGATAGCGAGCATCATCCACGGCAACAGCCAGCGCGCCGGGAAGCCCTTCATCAAGGTGAACTGCGCGGCCCTCCCAGAGGGCCTGGTGGAGAGCGAGCTGTTCGGCCATGAGCGGGGAGCCTTCACCGGCGCCGTTTCCGGCAGGAAGGGCCGTTTCGAGATGGCCCACGGGGGCACGCTTTTCCTGGACGAGGTGGGAGACATGTCTCTCGCCACCCAGGCCAAGCTTCTGCGAGTCATACAGGAAAAGGAGTTCGAGAGGCTGGGTGGCGGCGAGACGCTGAAGGTCGATGTGCGCATACTCGCCGCGACCAACAGGGATCTTGAGAAGATGGCCGAGGACGGCCTCTTCAGGATGGATCTCTACTACCGCCTCTCGGTCTTCCCCGTCTCGCTCCCGCCCCTGCGCAAGCGCGCCGACGACATCATGGATCTGGCCGAGAGCTTCGCCCAGAAGTTCAGCCAGCAGCCGGACAGGCCAATCCAGATATCCAGCGAGGCGTCAAGGCTCCTCATGTCCTACGAGTGGCCGGGCAACATCCGCGAGCTTGAGAACATCATAGAGCGCGCCGCCGTGCTGTGCGGTCCCGAGGGCGCAATAGAGGCCCGTCACCTCCCGGCCTGGCTCCAGGACAAGAAGGAGGAAAAGTTTCCCAAGACCCTGGACGATGCGGTGGCGCTCCTGGAGCGGAAGCTCATAAACGATGCCCTGGAGACTACGGGCGGTCATGTCACTCAGGCCGCGAGCAAGCTTGGGCTGACAGAGCGCAAGATGAGCCTGCGTATGGCCAAATACCAGATAGATTTCAGGACGTTCCGCCAGAAGCACGTCTAGGGGGATTAGTCTGATCAGCGCGGTGTCGTTTTCATCCGAGACTTTAAATTTTCCTGGCAAGGTGGTGGCAAGATGTAACATGGGTTGGCCAGAGGTTATGGCCCGACACATTACTCTTGACTTATCGGCAGGTAGAACCTATATTCATGCCCACGGTCAACCTCAAGCCTGAAACGGCATCGGAAGGCCGCGCGGTCTGGTCTGTTTGCGTCAGGCCGTTGTTTGGTAGAACCCAGGATCCGCCGGGGCGGGGTTGTCGGCTTCGGTTCTCCGTCGGAATTGCCTGAGCTTCCTGATGGTCACATCCCTGCGATTATGGTGACAGCTTGCCAAATGTCGGTCTCAAAAGCGATAGGAACGCCAACCCGCTTCCAGTTTCGAATCGGAGAAGAATCCCTTGGCGGTCCGTTTGAAACCGGCATGATATTTGCATCTCTCTCTCGTGCGCCGTGAAAAGGTGCGCCCACCTTGCGGGTTGCGATACCCGCCCAGCAACTAACGTTCCAGCTGGTAGCGACCTCGGAGGTCATGGAGGAAACGAAGTGGTCTGA
>JAISEQ010000003.1 GCA_031264045.1 Deltaproteobacteria bacterium | reverse complement strand
ACTCCGCTTAGACTAGAATTAACCAATGCCTGAATATCCAAGTCCAGCGAATCTCTAGTATCCAAGTCCAGCGTATCTTTAATATCTAATACCGGCATGCATGAAATATCCAAGTCAGGCATGCATTAAATATCCAAGTCAGGTATATTTATGCTCAACTCCATATGTGATAAACAATATAACATTTTCAAAAATTTATCACAACACACATCAATCTTTCCAGTTTGTTGTTGATATTGGCTTGAAAATGTTCCATATTGACGGATCCGGACAGATGAGGGCGAATATTTTCCGGGAGCGTGCCGCAGTGCCGCCGAACCGGCCCCTCACCTTCGGTGGTCAGCGAACCTCGCCTGCGTGGCCCCTGAACCTCCGCGCGGGCGGGGACGCTCCCTTCTGCCGTCTGTCGTCGGTGCGGCGACTCGTCGGCGAGCGATGCCGTCAAGGCGCCCGGAGGCTCCGTTGCCGCGAGGCGCCCCGGCGCCGCTAGTGCCTTTCCCTGTCCTTCTCCTTCTTGTTCTGGGAGAGGCGGATCATGTCGGCCACCTCGTAGGCGGCGTTGGCCTGGCTGAGTTTCTTCTGTTCCTTCAGGATGTCTCCCAGGACCTTGTGGGAGGTGAAGCTCTTGGGGGCCAGGCGGGTGGCCAGCTGGGACTCGGCGAGCGCGGCCATGTTGTTTCCGAGCCTCTGGTAGCAGAGCGCCATCCACATGTGCGGCTCGGCCAGATCGTGCTTCACGGAGATGAGGCGCTTCAGGAGGTTCACCGCCTCGCGGTAGCGGTACTCGTTGTAGAGGATCTTCACCTTGGTGATGATGAGCTCCCCGTGGTATGGCCAGCGCGCGAGGCCCTTCTCCAGCCACTCCAGGGCCTCCTTGGTGGCGTTGATGCTGAAGAGGTACTTCATGAAGTTCACCGTCTCCCGGTGGTCTGGCTCCTCCTTGAGGCCGATGGCGAGCGTGCCCGCGAGCTCCTCGGCCTTCTCGGCGTTTTCGTCGTCGCCCATGTCCTTCATGATGCCGGCCAGGAGGCGCTGGGGCCTCGGATCGCGGGGGTGCTTCAGGGTAAGCGTCTTGTAGATCTGGAAGCTCTGCTCGAAGTGGCGGTTGCGGCGGTAGAACTCGGCGAGCTTGTAGCGGAGCTCCTCGTTGTCCGGCTCTATCGCTATAACCTCCTGGAAGTACCTGAGGGCCTCGGGGTAGTTGTTCTGCTTCTGGTAGATGTTGAAGAGCCGCCAGCGGATGCCGGTGTTCTCGGGGGACAGGTGCGCCGCCTCGCGCAGGTGCGAGAGCCCCTCCTCGGTCCTGTTCTCCTTGATGCAGAGCTCGCCCATGGCCATGTTGGCGTTTATGTCCTGGGGGTTCTCCTTCAGCCGGCCCAGGAGCCTCCCCCATCGGATGAGCTTCTCCCCGGAGGCGATCTTCCCGAGCTTGACCTCAAGGTTGCCCTTCAGGATGTAGAACTCGTGGTCGTCCGGATGCTGGAGGAGCCCAGCCTCGTAGACCTGGTGCATCTTCTTGGTGGCCCTCAGCTCGGCGTAGACCAGGCCCATCTTCTTCAGCATGTTCTGGTTCGTGGGCGCGTAGAAGTGCGCGATCAGCACCGGTTCCAGGAGGCTCGCCGCCATCTTGGCCTGCTTGCGCTCTATGAGCGCCTGGGCGAGGGAGCAGGCGGCCTCCAGATCGTCCCGGTTGTTGACCAGCCTCTCCAGGGAGTCGGCTATGGTGAACTCCCTGTTGGCCTCCTCGGTCAGGCCCATCCTGAAGTACACCCTGCCCAGGCCGTCGTAGGCGGCGATCGTGAGCGGCCTGAGGTACAGGATGTCCCGGAACCACTTTATGGCGTCCGCATGCCGGCCCTTGGCCGCGAGGGACTGGGCCCGGCGGAGCATGCTGGAAGGCTTCCGCTGGAAGCCCAGCCCCGCGAGCACCATGTCGAAGATGTCCTCCACCGGCGGGATGCGCTTGAAGAGCCTGACCATGCCCCCGAAAAAATTGGAGAAGGCCCTGGACACGGCGTTCCGCCTGGCCGGCCCGGCGTCCCCCGGCCCCGGGGGCGAGAGGTCCAGCGCGGCTATCCCGTCCGCCCCGCTGTGGACCGTGGTGCTGAAGCCCGGTCCCGCCGCCGCTTCGGCCGCGGCGGCGTTCGCGGCGGCCGCGCCCATGGCCGTCCCCGCCAGGGCGCCGGCGGTGGCGGCCGCGGCGATGGCCTCCTCGTGGCGGGCCTTCTCCTCCTCGTCCTCCTTTTTGGCGGCTTCGGCGGCGGCCTTGTCCCTGGCCTCCTCCTCCAGCCTCTGCGCGAAGGTCTTCAGTCCGGAACTGGCGGCCATGGACGGGGTAAGCTCCGGATCGCCCTGGGCCAGGGAAGACGGGGCCAGCGGCGCGGAGGCGGGACTCGGCGCGGGCCGGTCCTGGGGGACGGGGCGCGGCGGAAGGGGCGGGAGCTCTGCCTCGGCCGCGGGCGGGGTGGCGGGTCCGCCCTCCGGCATCCTCGCCGGGGCGGGCTCGAGCGTCTCTTCCGCGGGGGCGGGGACTGGCGGCCTTGGTGTCTCTTCAGCCATGCGGGAGCTTTCGGCGACGGGCGGTCGGCGGACCGGGGTTCGGCGTTTGGGAAGCGGGGGGACCGGACGGCCGCGGGCGGCGGGTCCGCGGGTTCAGGCCGGGCGGCTGGGGCCGGACCGGCACGGGCCGGTCCGCGGAGCAACTAGCAAGATGAGGGCCAAAGATTAGCATGCGCCATGCATGGTGCCCGGTCCGGTCGGTGGCCCCGACGCCGCAACCCCTGTCCCATGTCGGGGGAACCCGGCGGAGGGCACCCCGGGACGGGTCGGGAAGTGTCGCCTGAGCCGTCGGCGTCGGGGGGCGGCGGGAGGCGGGCGCCCCCCGGGCGTCATTCTCCAACGATCTTTATGAGCACCCTCTTGCGCCTTCTCCCGTCGAACTCCCCGTAGAAGATCTGCTCCCAGGGCCCGAGATCCAGACTGCCCCCCGTTATGGCCACGACCGTCTCGCGGCCCATCAGCTGGCGCTTCAGGTGCGCGTCCCCGTTGTCCTCGTACGTGTTGTGGGAGTAGCGGGAGTGGGGGTTCTCCGGGGCCAGGCCCTCCAGCCATTTCTCGAAGTCGGAGTGGAGGCCGGGCTCGTCGTCGTTCACGAACACCGAAGCCGTGATGTGCATGGCGTTCACCAGACACAGTCCTTCCGCCACTCCCGACTCCCTCACGGCGTCGGCCACCTGGTTGGTGATGTTGACGTAGGCCCGGCGGGTCGGCGTCTCCATCCAGAGCTCCCTGCGGAAGCTTTTCATGGCAACATCCTTTTAAGGCGGCGGCGGGGCCGGGGCCTGGACCCGGACGCGGGGGGGGGCCCCGGCGTTTCCGCGGGGGGCGGTTCCGGGGGATCGGGGGCGGGGCGGGTGTCCGGGAGGGGAACGGACGGGCCTGGGCGAGTCGCGGGCGGCGGCACCCCTTCTTCAATTATATCGGCAGCCGCAAGCCGCATCAATAATCCTCGCCGGGGATACCGCCGGGTAAGGTGCCGTGCTGGGGGACGGACATCAAGGGCTTGAGTTGCCGGGAAGGAGGCTGCCTCAGGCCGCGCCCGGAGGGGGGGGGTGTGAAGCGCCCCGGCCACGGTCGCCCCGGGCATTCCGGCAGTTTCGCCCGTTCCGGAAGTTCCGGCAGTTCCGGACTTTCCCGTATCCCCGGCGTCCGGGCGAGGGCGAGGTGATGTGGGGAGAGAGGAGCGAACCGCTCCGGTCAAGCCGGGCCATGCCGGTTTTTGACGGTTCGGATTTTCCGGTTCGGGACACCGTCCCCGGCGGCGTTTTCGGGGGCGGGGTCCGTCCGGGCGGATCGGACGGGAGCCGTCGGGAAAGGAGGAGCGCCCGATGCCGGGGTCGCCCGGACCCCCGGACTTCTGCCCGGTCGGGAGTTTGGGAACTCGGGCGAATCGGACGCCGCCGTCCCGCACGGGCGGACTGGCGTATTGGCTGGCGGGGACGTAGCCGGCCCGGGCGGCTCGGCCCGGACCGGGGGGCAAGTCGAGGTCCGGCGGACGCCAGCGGGCGCGGGGCGGCCGTTCTCTGCCGCCCCTGCCGGGGAACGGTCCTGAGCGGTCCGGAGCTGGCGGAACGATCTGGCGAAACGATCTAAACGATCGGGGGGAGTCTCGTTCGGATGTCGGCCTCACATGCTCGATGCTCTTAATGTCGGCCCCCGCCCTCCCCGCCGGCCCCCCCCCGGAGGGGACCCTGCGCGCGCGGGGGCGGGCCGGGGACATTGCCCCACTTATTTTTACCCGGCGGAAGACCGGGGCTTTTCTGCTAGAATGTGCGGGCCCGGGGCCTCCGGGCGCTTCCGCCGGATCTTTCGAAGCGGCCGCGGGTGCCTGACGCCCGAGCCCCGGCCCGCCCTCCGGCGGCTCCGGCGGGGCAAGTCTGGAAAAGCTGGTAAGGACCTTGCATATATTCGAGCTGACGCCTGCGGAGTTCCGGCAGGTGGCCCGCTTCGCGCGCTGGCACCTCATCTACATCGCGGTCGTGGCGGCATTCTTCTCGGCCGTTTACTTCTCCGGAACCTTCCGCGCCAACTTCTTCTTCGAGGAGAAGTTCATCTTCCTCGTGGACGCGCCCGCGGCCACGGTCCTGTTCGTGGCCCTGTCCCCCTGGCGGACCGACTGGCGCCGGGCCCTGGTGGGCATGTACCAGCGCCTGGAGGGCCAGGCCATCTTCTGCGCCCTGGGGGCGCTGATGTTCGCCTTCGGGTTTTTCATATACTCGATCTTCATCTGGGGCCTCGGGGCTTTCCTGCCCTCGCTCCTCTACATGTAGGCCGGGCCGGCTGGCCCCGGCCCCGACGGAAGGCCCGGCTCCCGCCCATGAAAGAGACCCGCGGACAGCTTTACGGACCCCCGACCCGCCCCGTGGGGCGCGGGCCCTCCCTTCCCGGGCCGCTCCCGGGATCCGGACGGGCCCTGCCGGTTCCGATCCCCTTTCCCGCCGCCCCGGCCGCCCCCCGCCGGGGGCACCGGGCCCCCCCGCCCGTCGCCCTGGCGGCGCTGGCCGTCCTCGCGGCGCTCGTCCCGGCGCTCCTTCCGCCGTCCGCCAGGCCTCTCCGTGCCGACACGCTGAAGCTCGTCCTGCCCACGGAGCCCAGGACTCTGGACCCCCACGCCTGGCCTCCGGATCCCGGAGCGTACCCGGTCGTCATGAACGCCTACAAAAGGCTCTTCGACCTCCAGGCGGGCTCCAGCGTGCTGGAGGCCACGGGCTCGCTCGCCAGGACCGCCAGGGTTTCCGAGGACGGGCTCAGGTACACGATAATCCTGAGGGAGGGCGAGAGCTTCGCCGACGGGACGCCCGTCACCCCCGAGGCGGTGCTGTTCTCCTTCGACAGGCTCATGGCCTCGGAGGCAGGGAAGGCCCTGTTCCCCCACCTGAAGTTCATGCGGATAGACGGGCCCTTCACCTTCATGTTCATTCTGGACAGGCCCTGGCCGCCTTTCCTGGCGTCCCTGGCCCTCCCCCAGGCCTCGGTGATATCGCCGGATCTCGCAGGCAGGGCCGGGGACTACCTGGACTCCCGCAGCCTGGGCTCGGGGCGCTACGTGGCGGAGCCGTCGTCTCCGGGGACCGCCCTGATGGTCCGGAGGGCGGACGCGTCGGGATCGTACCCCGAACGCGTGGAGATTGCCTACGAGCCGGATCCGGCCAGAAGGCTCGAGCGCTACGGGACCCTCGGGGCGCATCTGGCGGTGATCCCGGGGCCCGTGCCGGCGAGCTCGGTGCCGGAGGGCGCGGAAATCCGCCGCTATCCCACCTGGACGGTCAGGTATCTGGCCTTCAACTTCAAGAGCGGGTACTTCAGCGACCGCAGGGCCAGGGAGGCGCTCTCGCTCGCGAGCGAGCACGCCTTCGCCCACATGGCCGTACGCCCCCAGGGGCTCCTCCCCAGGGGTTTCGCGGGGTCGCCGGCGCCCGTGCCCCGCCAGTCCCTTGAGGTGGCCACCGCCGAGGAGAGGGCGAGGGAGATCCTGAAGGCCGCGGGCCCCCCCCCGACGCCCCTGACGCTCGCATGCCAGGACGCGGAGGAGGGGGCCTGCGCCGACGCGCGGACCCTGGCGGCCCGGTTCCATGAGCTTGGCGTTCCGGTGAACGTCGAGGTCCTGAAGGGCTCGGCCGGAAAGGGGGTCATGGAGCGCGAGGCCTACGACATGTACCTGGGCACCCGCCACCCGGAGATCCCCTCGCCCGAAATGTGGCTGGGGCGCTTCCTGGACTCCAGGGCGGGGGTCCTGTCCAACCCCGCCCGCTACGCGGATCCCGCCGCCGACGTCCGGATGGACGCCTTCGACGCGTCCCTCCCCCGACCGGAGCGCGAGGGGCGCGTCAAATCCCTGGCCTCCTACGCCTCCCAGCAGAGGCCCTACGTGCTCCTCTACCAGCTGGAGGAGACGGTGGTTCTGGACCGCAGGCTCTCGGACGTGATCCCGCACCCCATGTGGCCCCTCTACTGGCCCTTCGAGCGGATTGATCTGAACCCCTTCCGCGCCGGGGCCCGCCCCCCCGCTCCCCCCGAGCCGAAGGAGCCGCCCGCCCCCGAGCCGGTGCGCGACTTCGACCAGACCGTCTTCGAGCTTGTCGAGTGACCCCGGAGCGCCGGTGCTGCGGGCCAGCCCGGCACTGAAAGGACCCTGCTCCCGGCCGGGGCCAGGATGCCGTGCGGACTTTCGGGCCGGACACGGTTCGGGGGGGATGACCGGACGCGGAGGGAGAAAGAGGCGCGGGGAAAGGCTCAGGAGTGCCGGTGCCGTCGGAAAGCGTTTAGCGTAACGGTTTTTCTGAAGCTCAGGCCGACGGGCGGGATT
>JAISEQ010000424.1 GCA_031264045.1 Deltaproteobacteria bacterium | reverse complement strand
ATCAGGACTTCCTGCTCCCCGTTCGGATATATCCGGAACACGAACGCCTTGTTCATCGCTTTCCCTGGTTTTAGACGTATTTTCTTATGATTTCAATCGGCGTACCGCCGATCTAATTTATATCATATCACTATTATCCAAGAACGTCAGTTACTCTCGCCGCCTGTGCCCCGCCGCCGTGAGATTCGGGGAAGGAGGGCGCGATTCCTCCCCGGAGCAAGCTCCGGGGGATTCCTCGCGCAAGATAGTTGAAGCGAGGAAACGGCGGAAGACGCCAGTTCCGGAACCTGAAGAGTACGGATCCGGCCCTCAGAGGAGGCCGTAGTCACGGCCCCTCAAACCGTGCCTGCCGTCATTCGCGGCCAGGACTGAAGCCGCGCCCGCTGTCCACCGACGGACTGCCTTCAATCGGTCCCTGCCCCCCCTTTCAGGGGGCAAGTCAAAAGCGATCTGCTTTACTGTGTCCCGGACCTTCGCCGGGCCATCTACCTGGTGGCCAACTCGGACAAGGCGGCGTTCCGGCTCCTGACCGATGGCCTCAACGGGAAATAGACCTCCCCGGCACATGACCGGAAACGCCCCGACGATACCGATACCGTTACCCCGCTCATTTCCTGCCGTTGCCCTTTTGCCCCCAACGGGCTTCCCGGAACCCGACCCTGCCCCCGTCAACCTCCGGGAGCGGAGCGGCGGAGCCGTTCCGGGCTATTTATGCCCTGGCCCGCCTCAACCAGGACCCTGGGCTTGCGGCCAGGAAACGGACGTCCTGTGTGCCCTGCGGCGGCCCTCCGGGGGCAAACCCCAGGTGTCATGGCCTTGTTCCGGGGACAAGGGCTTCCGCGGGCCGGAGAGCGAAGGCAACGATTGTGCTAAAATTGGCAAAAAGTTAACCTGGGCAAGAATGTGGGGCAAGAGGGCGTGGCTTAATCGCGAAAGCGCTTACGGAAGAAGGGATTGCGCGGATTTATACACTCGGGCGGTCCGAAGCCGTCCCCGACGAGCTCCAGAATCCCCGGAACGCTCAAGGACCCCTGCACCAGCATGTCCCGATGGAAGACTGCGGGCACCGGAACTGCGCTTCCCGGTGCCGGGATCAGGGTCCTCCGGAGAGGCGCTCCCGAAATCCGCTCCGCAGGGCGGCGGCCGGCCGCCTCAGTCCGTGCCCGGACCGCGAACCGGCGGCGATTCCGCGAGGGTGCGAAGGGTCCCCCTCTTCAAAACCGTCCGGTTCTGGGCCATAATATGCATGCAGAAGCGGCCAGGGCGGCGAGCTCAGGACTCCCCCCGCCCCGACCGCGGCCGCTGGCATAGGCAGGCCGAATTAACACCGCACATGCCACCGGGAAGCGGCAAATCCCGTGCGCGCCCGCGCCCGTATACGCAATGCGGAGGGAAGATGTTCCCCCTGATACCCCAATGGAGACTCTCGCCGGACAAGCCAGGCCGTCCCGTCCCGGACTGCGGGACGCCGGGCACGCCAGCATCCGGATACGTGGGGGGCTGGGCCGACGGCGGGACGCCCGCCCCTGCCGGAGGGGGTCCGAGCGAAGTGGGCGGGGCGGGGGCGCGGGATTCCGGCGGGGCCGTCCCGGAGGTCCGTGAATCGCCGGAAGCGGCAACGGCCAGGACGCTGGACCTGTTCGCGCTGAGACTCACCCGGGACGAGATGGGCCGCGAGGTGCAGGGGCTCGTGAGGCAGCTGGGAGGGCTCGGGGCTGACTACTACGCGAATGGCTCGCTCGCCAACGCCAGGGACAACCTCTTCAAGGCGATGGAACTGGCCGAGGACGGGCTGGGCCCCGACCATCCCGAGTCCGTCGCGCTCGCGAACAACCTCGGCTGCACCCTTCTGAAGCTCGGCAACCCCGAACCCGCCCTGGAGCTCTTCACCAGGGTTCGGGCGGTCAGGCACAGGGAGCTGGGGCCGGCCGCGCCCGCCTCGCTCTCGGCGGCATCTAACCTCGCCTGCTCCGCAAGCGACTCGGGAAGCCATGAAAGGGCCGTGAAACTCCTTTCCACCCTCTTCAGGGAGAGGGTGAGAACCCTGGGGCAACGCTCACGGGAGACGCTGGCCGCCGCAGGAAACCTGGCGCTGGCGATGAGCGCGGCAGGCGACCATGCGAGGGCCGTCAAGCTAGCTGGCCAGGCGCTCGCCATCTCGAGGAAGGCTGAGGGGGAAGGCTCCCTGGACACGCTGGAGGCCGCGGGGACCCTGGGACTGGCCCTGAGCGGAGCGGGCGACCACCGGCCGGCCGCAGAACTCCTGTCGGAGGCGCAGGAGGGCCTGAAGGCTTCCCTGGGTCCCCTTCACTGCGACGCCATATCCGCCATGAAGAACCTGGCCGCCGCGCTGGAGCGCGGGGGGGACCGCTCGGGGGCCGAAGCAGCGATGGCCAGCGCCGCGAGGGAGGAGGCCTTCCTCGCGGGCGACATAAGATCCTGGCTGCTGGGCTGATGCCGATGCCGCGGGACCGGCCGGCGGCCTCGCGCCAGGCCCCGGGCGGAAGTCCGTTTCGCCCATCCGCCCCCCTCCGCCGGGCTCCGGCGCGACACAGGACCGGCGCTTCCCCCGGGCATCCGGACGGTACCCGCCCTAACCTTCCAAAACCGCCCGGCATGATGCATAATGTAGCTTCGGATCATGCTCCCGTCCCGCCGTCCCGTGACCGGCCGCTCCCCCCCGGCCCGGACGCGGGAAGACCGGCAGGACCGGCGCGGCGCCCGGAGCGCCGGTCGGCAGGTGCCGGGACCGGACCCGAGGAGGCTCGGATGAGTCAGATAGAGGCGAACTGGAAACTCCTGGTCGAGCCTGGCCCCGGGCGCGGTGCCGCCGGGGACGGGGAATTCACCTCCGGCGCGCTGGTTCCGGGCGGAGGTGAGAACCGCCGTCTCGGAAAGGAATTCCCCGGCCTTCTTGAGGCCGTGAGGCTGGCGGACGGCATGGGGCTGGAGCTCCTGGAGCTGGGCGACCGCGCCGGGGCCGAGGAGAGGATGAGGGAGGCCGGCAAGCTCTCGTTTGCTGCCCTCGGCCCGGCGCACCCGCTCACGCTGAGGCTTCTGAACAACCTCGGCTGCTGCGTTTTCCGGCCCAGGGACGCCGCCAAGGCCAGGACCGTCTTCTGGGACGTGTGGGAAAGAAGGGACGGCGTCCTGGGCGGGATGCACCGGGACACGCTCCGCTCCGCCATGAACCTGGGCTGCGCCAAATCCGCCTGCCAGGACCACGGGGAAGCCGAGAAGCTGCTCGCGCCGGTCCTGGAGGAATGGTCGCGGAGCCTCGGACCCCTCCACCGCGACACGCTCTCCGCCACAGAAAACCTCGGCCTCTGCTTCATCGTCTCCGGAGACCACCAGAGGGGACTAGGGCTCATCGCCCAGGCCCGTGACCTGTTCGAGAGGACCTGCGGCTCCGGGAGCAGGGAATGCGTGGGAGCCTCCAGGAGCCTGGCCTTCGCCTACCTGACCGCTGGTGAACCTGACGCCGCCCGCGAGATCCAGCTGCGCGCCGACAGGACGGAAGACCTGGGGATCCTCATGGGGGAGCCGGATCTGTGGCCCGACGAGGTGCCGAACTGAGCCCGGAACAGACGCCCCCCGGTCCGAATCTGACCGGCTCCGGGGCCGGCCGCCTCCGGAGCTCCGGCGCTTCCGCCGGCCCCGCTCCGTCCGCATGAGGGATTCCCCGCAGCGGCACAACGGAGGCTGCCGCCTCGGCCACGGACATCCCCTCCGCGCCGCTCTACCCACCCCCGCGCCGGGCCGTCAGGATTTTCAAACACGGACGGATATTCCTTCCTCATGCCGCGGCAGACCTGCACGGTTATCCCGCTCCGCCGACGGCGGACCGGCAGAAAGGACGGCATCCCCATGAAAGCCGTGAACGCCGTGTCCGCCGGCGGGCCTCCCCCGGTCTTCGGCGCCGGCGGCCAAGGGCGCGGAGCCGCCGGCGGTCTCCGAAAGTCAAAGCCAGCATTAATAGCGGAACCAGCATTTATGGTGAAAGATGTGTCGCCGCAGTGGCCGGACGATTCATGTCCGGGCCTTCCCCGCTTCATCCGCCGCGCAGATTGCCGATCAAACCTTTATCCTGAAATCCCGGCGATTTTTATATCTACAACATTTCTCTTAAGACTATACGATATGTAGTTGTCAATAGGGATTAACGAAATCGTAGCCATATTTTTTGATTTAAATCATTGACTTTTTATCAAAATTGATATCGGACTGTAAATAATTCCCTGGACGTCTGAAATTGGAGTTGACCAAGTT
>JAISEQ010000288.1 GCA_031264045.1 Deltaproteobacteria bacterium | reverse complement strand
CGCGCCGGTTTCCTTCGGACGTCCCCCGCACGTTACTGCGGTCCGGTCCGCTTCCGGGCATTCCGTTTTCCCGGCCAACTTCCCAGTCCCCGGCCAGCTTCCCTTTCCGCGGCCAGCTTCCTTTTTCACGGCCGCACGGCCGATCACCGAGCCGCACCGGTACCCGCCCGACGCCGTGCGCTGTGCCGCTCCGTTCCCCTTTCCGGCACCGGCCGGCTTCGCCAGCTTCCGCATTTTCCCGGCGCCGGGGCTTCCGGTTCCCTTCCGGCGGCCCGGCGCGACCGCTCCCCCGCGGCCCCGAGCCCCCCGCTCCGCCCGGCCGCCCCGGACCCATGACCAGGAGGTGCCTCTTGCAGAACCCAGCCAGACAAGCCCCAGCGTCCGCACGCCCGCCGAAGTCCGATCCGCCCGCAAGGGCGTCCGGCACCCTCCGTGCGCTGGCGGCCCTCGTCGCAGCCGCCGCGCTCCCGTTAGCCGCAGAGGCCCCGGCGCAGGCCCCTTCAGTTCAGGAGCAGACGCCATCCCCGGCCGCTCGGCCGCCCGCCGCCACCCCCCGGGAGACCCCAGCCCTGCAGGAGCAGCCCCGTTCCTTCGCCCCGCAGGAACCCTACGGCTACACGGACGGCCTGGGGAGGACCGTTAGCCTCGCCGGGCCTCCGGAGAGGACCGTGTCCGCTGCGCCGGGCGCCACGGAGATCCTCTGCGCCCTGGATGCCGGGGACTCCGTAGCCGCGGTCACGCTGGACGACTACTACTTCGAGTGCATAGCCGCGAAGCCGAGGATCGGTCCCCGGGAGGCCCCGGACTGGGGCCTCGCCGCCGGCGCCGACCCCGATCTGGTGATAGTGGAGCCCGGCGGGCTGGAGGCCGCGCTGGAGGCGCTTTCCGGGACCGGCGCCCAGGTGGCGGCGTACGGGGGCCCCGCCGATCTGGAGGGTGCCGAGGCCGGGATCAGGGCGCTGGGGGCCCTCTTCGGAAGGCAAGCGCAGGCGGAGAGGGCGGTGTCCGAGAGCCGCGCCTACCTGGACGCCATAGCGGCCAAGACGGCCAAGATCCCTCCGGAGAGGAGGAAGAGGGTCATGCGCCTCAGGGCCCTTCCAGGCGGGGGGGTGGGCACAGGGGGTCCCGGCACCGTGGACAGGGCGCTCGCCGAGGCGGCCGGGGGCGTCCCCTGGACGGGAGGCGAGGACGGCAGGATCTCCGTCATGCCCCCGGAGGACTTCGCGGCCTTCGATCCCCAGTACGTCTACGCCTGCGAGGAGGACAGGGCCGCTGTAGAGTCCGCGAGGACGGCTCCCCCCTGGAGCGGGGCGTCGGCCTTCAGGAACGGCGGCGGGGTCCGCTACTTCCCCTGCGCGCTGACTGACAGGCTGTCGGCACATGCCGGCTACTTCGTGGCGTGGCTTTCGGCGGACGTCTACTCGGACGAGTACGGGGATCCCGCGAACCTCGCCCTCCCCCGGGAAATCCTGGAGGAGACCCCCGTCGCCCTGGAGGGAATCCCCTACGTCAAGGGGGCCAGGATAGTCCACTACCGCCTCTTCGACTTCGTCCACAGGACCCTTCTGATAGAGTTCACCTCCCCCCAGACGGTCGTCACCACCGGGGACGGGGCCGTGCACGGGGTGACGGCCATCGGCAACTCCTACTCCCCGCCCATGGTGTGGAACATCAACCACAAGGGCGGCTGGGAGGAGGCCCAGGCCGAGCTCTTCGGGGTCCTGGGGCTGGACCGCTCGAAGACCAGCCTCATCTTCACCGGCGCGGACATGAGGAACCTGTCCGTAAAGACCGCCAGGCACGGTGACCTGACGGTGACGGCGCTAGTGACCGCCGGCGCGGAGACCAACGCGCTCAGGACGTCCAGGGATCCCGGGGCCTTCTACGAGCCGGGGACCATAAACGTCATCGTGCTCTCCAGCAGGCTGCTCTCCCCCGGCGGCGCGGCGGGCGCGGTGATAGTAGCGACCGAGGCCAAGACAGCGGCGCTCTGGGACATGGACGTCCGAAGTTCGGAAAGCCCGCTCGCCAACCCCGCCACCGGCACGGGCACCGACGACGTGATGGTGCCAGCCGCCGGCGAGGGCAAGGCCGTGGAGTACACGGGCGGCCACGGTAAGGTGGGGGAGCTCGTGGCCCGGGTGGTCTACGACGGGGTGACGGAGGCGCTCCTGAAGCAGAACGGCAAGCACCCCGGACGGAGCGTGTGGGAGAGGCTGGGTGAGAGGGGCATAGATCTGGCGGAGCTGGGGCCGGCCTTCTCCAGGACCGGCCCCGACCCGGATCTCGCCGATGACGTGAAGGCCCTGCTCACCGACCCGAACGCCGCCGCCCTCCTTGAGTCCGCCTTCAGCCTCTCGGACGCCGTCGTGATGGGCCATCTGAAAGACCCGGCCCTCTTCGAGGCCATGGCGCTCAGGGCCGCCTCCGCCGTAGCGGGCGCCCCGGTGGACCGGATCAGGAGCCTCGTGGAGGACGCGAGGATCCCCCCCGTCCTCAAAACAGCCCTGGACGCGCTGGGCACCGGGGCGCTTGTCAGGAAAGGCCGCTGACCGGGTAGCCCGTGCGGGCGTTACGGCGCGGTGCCCGCAGGGAACGGGGACGACCGGGCACCATGGCCGGATCCCCGCGCCCGCACCTGACCGGGGCCGAACCTGATCAGGAGGCCATCACCTGATCAGGGGCCTCAACCGGATCATGGAACCATTACCGGTTCAGGGGTCACAACCGGAACAGGGAACCATTACCGGATCAGGAGGCCTCAACCGGATCAGGGGTAACACGGGCCCTGGGGAACGATCCAAAGGAAAATTCTGGCGGGCTGTCCTGTCAGAAAGGTCCGTGAGCAGGCACCGGCGGCTCCGTGTGAGCACCGGAGCCGGGTTTGCTGATCCGGGAAGGCCCGGACAGTCCCAAGGGGCGGCGGCTGAAGCGCCGCCCCTCCGCCTTGCGTGATCCGGCTCCAGAATAGGAATCGGCACTGCTTCATATTACTGTTATTAGAGATATAATATTAGTAAAATAAGTATTTTAATGTTAAATGATGATTTTAATACTTTATACATATAGCTGGATACAAATATGATGTATTTAATAAAAAAAGCTTTATAAGAAACATGCTGCGGCACCATCCGTCCACTGGGATCCTACACACTCCTCCGCCCGTCTCCAGGACCTATTGTAGGCTCCCGGCCCGTCTGCCCGGGAAAAGTTGATTCCACTGCGAAAACTCAACCCTCCACAGATGAGAGGGTGAACTCTATACGTCCTCGGCATAGAAAGCACCTGTATTTAGGCCAAATCCTGGTCATTTCGTGCAGCCCTTGCCCAAGCACTTCGGCCTCTGAAAGGTCAAGTGAGGTGTTTTCGCAGTGGAATCAAAAGTTCAGGAAATTCCGTTTCCCCGGCCTTCACTCCCGCCGAGAGAAGGATCCACGATTCTGACACGGTATCCGATCGCAGGCCGGCTTAACCGGCCAGACCGGACTCATGACGGCGGTATGACTGTCGTCTGCCGGGAGGACGGCCTTCAGCTGCCCGCCTCGCGGAATCCCTCAGAAGGGAAGAAAATGAACCCGGGCAACCGGAACCCAGCAGGAAAGCGCGGTACAGTTTGGCGATTGCTTCAGGAAATATCGAATTGGTTTTCCTTCAAGCGTCTTTGTTGCCACCCGCCGCACAGGACATGTCCGTTCCGATGGCGAGCGGAAGTGGAATCGGGGAGCGCATGGACGTTTAAGCCGCGAATCCTATGAAAAACTTGCGTTTCACCTGGCGGAAGAAGCCGATATCAACGAGAATCTGGGTGTTTGCCCAGGGATGCTTTTAGCCGGTGCGGATTCAAACCGAGAATTGACCAAATGAAACGTTAGAAAAGCAAGATATTTTCCAATTGAAAATGCTGTGGTATTTTCAAAGATTCATATTTTATAACTTCCATCATACAATTATTAAATTCTGTGATCAAACATATCACAGAATAATAAGTGAAACAAGGGCCATGCGTCTGACGGAGGTGCGGCAAATTGACTGGATTCTTCCGGAGGAGCGTTTCACAAACACTCGGGCTGTAATCCGGGTCGCGTTTCACCGATGGAGCGTCCGAGAAGTTTCACCGATGGAGCGTTCGATAATATGAAGGGACGTAAAATTAAAACACGAAGTTCAGCAACGGAACAGTAAATTCACACGGAAGGATCCATTCCGTAATCTCGCCATACGCCTCAGGAACGAGGTCTCTCAAAAGAACGGATTCCGAGCCGTCGGCATCATCAAAACCTTACTGGCGGAGATGAACGGACATTGACGTCTTGCCCGCAGACAACTCCCGCATCTCAAGTTTCGGTAGGAACGTCCGCCGTCACTGTCCGTCGGATTGCTGTGACCCGAAGAAATCGGGAGCGGTATGCACGGTGAACTTCGTCCACGATGTTCAGCCTTCGGGCGATCAGAAAAAAAACCGGAACGGAACGCGGGAGAACATCTACAAGGATGAACACCGCGACGGGGGGGGAGACCTTCGGTGAGGGAAAAATGGCAAGGATGAACACCGCGACGGGGAGGGAGACCTTCGGTGAGGGAAAAATGGTGAAGTGTAAGGGTGCCCAAGGCTCCGTAGATCACTCGGGGCGAGGAGGAGAACTGCCTGAAGATGCTGGGATTTATCATCATGCGCTCCAGGCCTTCGAAGTAGACCCGGGCAACTCCTCCAAACGGTGCGCGGCGGAGAAGCTGACGGCTCCTTTCCGCGGAACCCAACGGCATCAACGCCCCTCAGACTACAAAGGATGGGTTGACTAAAGGAAAACCTGACTAAAGCGATGGGGATCTGGCAAACCGCCGGTCCGGAGGGCGGGCGCGGGGAGAACCGTAATCTTATTGGCCTGGACTTAAACTTTTATGGTGACATTCATTGAGTTTAAACCGTCTGCTCATAAAAGGTTAATTCGATAGGGCGGGGAGGGGAGAATGATTCAGAATCAAAGTGTCGTTTTACGAACAGGGAGCAGGAACAAGGATCACGAATCAGAATGGTTCCGTTCGGTATCAGTCTCAACAGAGCTAACAGCAGGTTCCACGAAGCGGACCGCCACCCGGTCGCGTCCGTAGACAGCAAGAGCAATACAAATAATCTCACAGAAATCAGACATGAAAGTTCCTGCATAGTTCTTGTCCATTATAGCCTTTTCTGTTTCTTCAAGCGCCGAAGAAATGTATTTGGACGCGCGGTCATTTTGCCCATCGCCGTCCGTCTCGGACCCTCGATGATATTTCAGTTCGATTATCACACGAATTTTTCCATCACCGAACAAGGCCATGTCCGCCTGACCCTTTTACCGGCGATTTCACTCAGGACTTCAATCCCTGCTCCAACAAAAGAGGCCTGGAAAAAAAAGAATGGTAATATTGTTCCGAAGGTATGTGTTGCCTGAATGTTATCCCAGAAAGCAGGTCATCAAGTTTGCCGGTAATCTGATAGAAATTCTTCTCTAAAAGAGCAACGGTTATGACTTTGAGAAACTTTGGAAATCAGTAATCGACTAGTTGAAAATTTGCGTAAAAATATACAATTTATAGTGCAGGTCAACTTCACGGTACGGAATTCTTCAAATGAAAGCCTCTTCCACGATCAAATCGTCTTGAGATTTTGTTTCCACATGGACTCTTCTGTTGATTGTCAAATAACCGCTGTGAAACAGGATTGCGGCAGGCTCAATATTGATTCCACTGCAAAAAAGTCCTCCTTTGGCTGTTTTGAGACCATTGTGCGTACGCAATGGAAGCTCGAATTGGCGAGAATTTGGCTTAAACGCAGGGAGTTTCATTCCGAAAACTCATAACGTTCACCCTCACGTCGGAGGGGGAGTGGTTTTTGCAGTCGAATCAATATTACCCAGTTCGGACATTGTCATTTGACTGGATAAATTGCTGTCAAGTTTAGGATTCATGAAATCCAGCGGTCTTTCAAGAGCGAGCAACGTTATGTGTGATGATTTTCCTGTCAACGGCCAGTAAGTGCGCATCCGTTTCGTGTTGAAGAAATTAAGTATGGAGTGGGGGTTCAGAACATGCTCGGCACCGAGCCAGTTGTAGCCGTCATACCACCTCGGAATCGTTGCCTTCAATTCGCCAACATCGGCACCTTGCACGATGTCCACGGCTTTCTTCAGGCTCTAGAGGGTCTAAGAAAACCTGTTCCTGAAAATCATATTGAATTCCTTGATGGTGAATCCGCATATCCCCGCGAATTCGGACATCAGGCAGATGTCCGTGAAGTTGTTCGGTCCTGATTCCAAAGATGTCATGGCAAACCTTGTGATACCGGTGACGAAGGCAAATCTAATGAATTTAATGTTGGATTTCATGAGCTGGTAAAAATCTTGCAGAACATTCCGGTTGCACAAGGCAAGTTCACTGTTTGATACATATTTGGTTACCGTATAATCATGTTCGTCAACAAGAATTACAGCGCCTAATCCGTACTTATCATAAATATCCTGCAGAAGATCTTCAAACATCTCCTCGATGAAGTTGACAGGCGTCAACCGTATTCCCTTCTGTTTAACATGTTTTCTCAAGCTTCTCTTGATCCTGGAAATATGGTCGTCACTGGTAGAGATCTCGCCGTAGGCCATGTTGAAGTTCAGAACTGGATGCTTTTCGAACTTGTAATCGCTTTGCCGATCCACAATCCCGTGAAAAATTCTCGATCGCCCTGAAACAGAGAATCTATGGTGTCCAGAAGTAGAATCTTGCCGAAGCGCCTGGACCGCGACAGGAAACAGCATTTTAATCGATCCATCTCAAGCATGTTGTAGATATATTTAGTCTTATCTGCATAAAGGAAATTCCCCAGTCTGATGTCCTGAAAAGGAAGATCGCCTATGGACAGATGTTTCCGAACCATTATAAGCCTCCGTTGGGAATCCTGCTCCCGTGTCCGACAGGTTTGCCGCAACGCAAGCTCCATCGAACGAGCGCCAGTGTTGAACGTCCAATACGGAACGGCAGGACAAGAACATGCTATCATAATATTGCCTGTATTGGGAATCATTACGAAACTGACCGTAAATCCATTTTAACTACGAGCGACCCGGCTTCCACGGGAGCTCCGGCACACCGTGGGAGCTCCGGCACACCGTGCGCCAGAATGCGGGCGGCCCGACATTCCCATCGGTGCGGCCGCCGTTTTCAGGGAACGGAATGGCGGTGACCCATGCCGTGGGGCCGTGAGCCCAATACGAGAAACATTTCCCTCCCAAGCGAACAGGCCCGTAATCCGAGCGGAACAGGGCCAGGAGCCGCTTCGGAAACCGTCGGCCCGGAAAACCGATGAAAACGCCTCCGGACGGGGAACGGCCGTCCGACGGCATGTCCTCCGGCCGAGGCCGCCTAATCAACCGAGAGGGAACCGGCACGGGGAACGCTGGCGCACAGTTCACCGGCTCCGCCGTCCGGTGCCCGGACGGCGGCCGCCCCGGCCATGCCCCCCGACCGGCGGAATGCCCCCGAACCCTTCGCGAGACGCGCGGGGCACCTCCCGCCGCTGCCGTTTCAGAAGCAATGCTTCATCCGGACCGCTGCTAATTCTCCCAAGCCGCATGATATCACACTGCCGGCTGCGTTTATATTTGAAACCGCAGGAAAAGTTCCGGAGGCGCGGGTGTTCAAACACCATGTTTTCTGTTAGAATTCCCGGACATTTGTCATGTGTTGCGGCCGTCCCCGCCCGAACCGCCGACGCACATGGCCGCCGCCCCGCCCCCCGGCCTTTCCGGGAGGGGGGCCGCCTGAGCGGAAAACGCCGGAGCCCCGACAGGCGACGGACTCCGGAGGAACGCCCCGGCCGGAACGGCGCCCGCTTGCCCCGCTTCGCCGGGCGCAGCGGTCGGTAAACGTCGGCCTCTTCCGTCAGCCCGGTGCGGAAAGTCTCGGGAACTGCCCTCGGCCGCCCCGCCCATGCCGAGGAAGCCCGCCTCCGGACCGGGAGGAGCATCCGACGTTCCGGGGTTCCGGAGGCCAGCGGAGGGCAAGGCAGCAACCTTCGGCCGTGACGCCCTGACCCAGCGGGACGGTCGCTCCCGGAGCCGAAGCCCCGGCGGCGGCGCTGGGGGTACCGGACGGCCTGAGCAGTGAGAGCAAAGATGGGAAGACTGGTCAAGGAACATCTCACCACGCCGATCTTCTTCGCGTCGGCGGCCATCATGCTGCTCATCTCGGTCTACATCGGCTTTCTCATGACCGCCGCCTCGGACTTCCTCAAGACGGACATTGAGGCGAGGCTTATGGCCATCTCGAAGCTCGCGTCCAGCACCATCGCCACCCCGGAGGAGCTTGACGCCTTCCGGGACGCCGGGGACATGGAGAAGGAGGACTACAGGATACTGAAACAGCGCCTCATCGACTTCGGTAAGGAGGTGAACGTCCTCTACGTCTACTTCATCCGCCTGGAACCGGAAGGCATGTGCCGGTTCGTGGCGGACAACGACCTGACGGAAGAATCGGTGGGGCTCGCCTCGGACCCGCTCCCCCAGGAGCCCGCCGTGGTCTCGGCCTTCGGCGGCAAGGCGACCTCGGCCGGGCTCGAGACCTACTCGGAGGGCTACACCGGGCTCCTGTCCTCCTTCGCGCCGATGGTCGGCTCCGACGGGACGATTCGCTACGTCTGCGGGGTGGACATAACGGACAAGTCGGTCGTGCTCATGCGCTCGAAAGTGCGCATGACAGCCGTTCTTCTTGGCGCTGCCCTGGTGCTCGTCCTGGCTTCCGGATTCTTCGGCTTCGTGCTGTTCAAGAGGAAGGCGGCCCAGTCGGAGGCTGCCAACCTCTCAAAGAGCCGCTTCCTGGCCAACATGTCCCACGAGATCAGGACTCCCCTGAACGCCATAATCGGGCTTTCTGACATAGAGCTCCAGAAGGAGATACCCGAGGGCACAAGATCCAGTCTGGAGAAGATCTACAGCTCCGGCTCGAACCTCCTGGCAATCATAAACGACATCCTCGATCTCTCCAAAATCGAGTCCGGTGCCTTCCAGATAGTGACCTCGGACTTCCAGACGGCCCAGTTCCTGGCGGACGCCATACAGCAGAACATCGTTCGCATCGGCGTCAAGAACATAGTCTTCAGCCTGGTGATAGACGGCTCCTTCCCCAGGACCCTACGGGGGGACGAGCTGAGAATCAGGCAGATACTCACGAACATCCTCTCCAACGCCTTCAAGTACACCAGGGAAGGCCGGGTGACTCTCGCCTGCGCCTGCCCCGAACCCGGCAGGGACGGGATCGCGGAATGCTCCTTCACAGTCGCGGACACCGGGCAGGGCATCAGATCCGAGGACCTGCCCAGGCTCTTCCGGGACTACGCGCAGCTGGATGCCAAGGCCAACCGCAACATAGAGGGCACGGGGCTGGGCCTCTCCATCACCAGCAGCCTGCTGAAACTCATGGGTGGGAGCATATCCATCGAAAGCGAGTACGGAAAGGGTTCCTCCTTCACGGTCACGATACCCCTGGGCGTTCCCGGCCCCGAACGGCTTGGGGACGAGCTCGCCGCCGATCTGGCCGCAGGGCGCTTCGGCAAGGCCGCGGGACGGTCCAAGAAGGACTTCGTGCGCACCGTGCTGCCCAAGGGGAGACGGGTGCTGGTCGTGGACGACCTGGACGTGAACCTGCTGGTTGCGAAGGGGCTCCTGAAGCACTACGGACTCAGGATAGACACCGCCGTCTCCGGGGCCGAGGCCGTGGACAAGGTCCGCGCGGCGGAGTCAGCACCGGAGTCCGCGCGCTACGACATCATCTTCATGGACCACATGATGCCGGTCATGGACGGCATCGAGGCCACACGGCTCATACGCGCGAACCTGGAATCCGAATACGCCAAGTCCGTGCCCATCATAGCGCTCACCGCCAACGCCCTGGCCGGGAGCCGTGAGATGTTCCTCCGGAACGGCTTCAGCTCCTTCATATCCAAGCCCATCGACCTGATGCAGCTGGACGAGGAGCTGGCCAGGTGGATAAAGGCCGGCCCGTCCGAGCCGGCGGCGGCACGGGGAGCCGAGTCCCCGGCTGGAGCCTGAGCAGGCGCGGATTCGCCGGAGAAGGCGCTGCCTGACGCCCGTCCGTCCAAAAGCCAGGATCCCGGCACCGCCGGGCCCCCCCCGCTTGCATGATGAGGCTCCGCAGGAGACATGGATTCGGCAGAACAGTTAAACGAGATAGACCGGAACAGGGTCCTGTTACGCGACAGGTGCAGGCTGACGCCTCAGCAGATCACGAATTTCGACAACCATTTCCGCATCGCCAACACCTTCACTTCAGA
The DNA here is from genome assembly GCA_031264045.1 of Deltaproteobacteria bacterium. Taxonomy (GTDB): domain Bacteria; phylum Desulfobacterota; class Desulfarculia; order Adiutricales; family Adiutricaceae; genus JAIRZX01. The sequence goes on along the minus strand of JAISEQ010000288.1, from coordinate 14,552 downwards.
ACGCCCTTGAAGGGAACAGGCTCACGGTTACGGAAACGAAATCGGTACTGGAGGACGGGATTTCCGTCGGATGGAAGAGATAGAACGATCTTCTTGAGGCCGTATCTCACGGGAAGGAGTTCGACCTGACGCTGGAGATCGCCAGGGAAAACGCGCGAATACTGTTTCACAAAATCTGATGCGCACCGTTTCAGATCTTCACTCTTATTTTTTCGGGAGAATTGACAACAGGTGCGTTTCGGGATAATTGACAACAGGTGCGTCGGCGTCTGCCGCAACGCGGTCGTGTTCATCCGGCGGCGCGGGCGCCGTCCCGCCGGGTCCGGAAAAGCTGGACACGGCTTTGGAGGATTTCAGCGCGGAGTTCGGCAAGCTCAAAGAAACGCACCGCCCGGTCCTCCTGGCGGCATATGCCCGCCTGAGACTGGTTCAGATCCACCCTTTCATCGACGGCAACGGCAGGACGCCGAGGTTTCTCATGAAACTTATCCTGGTAGACCAGGGTCATCAGATCATCAATTTCTAAGCGCAAGAACGAGATCGGTATATTTTCACGCTTGATACGGCTTCCAACCAGAATTGCAGGTACAATGCGTTCCGCGAACTCATAGCAGATCTTGATCTGAAGGCGCAGAATGACTACATGCGGATGAACAACCCTGATTCCACTGTGAAAACTCGTCCCTCCCCAAATGAGAGGGTGAACTCTAAACGTCCTCGGCAACGAAATAACCATTTTTTAAGCCAAATCCTCGTCATTTCGCGCAACCATTGCCTCAGCACTTTGGCCTCTGAAAGGTCAAGTGAGGGGGGTTTCGCAGTGGAATCAACCTTGGCTATCCCGGGCCCGTACCCCCGGCACAGCCTTCCTGGCTACGCGGCGGCTCCGGGACGGGATGATCGCGAGGTATCCGCGAATGACAAGGAGTCGGCGGTTATGGGTTGCCGCGAATGATGAATATTACCCCGTGTGGGAACCGTCCTGCACCGCACCCGTTTAATGCAAGGCGGGGCACGTCACGGTTGAGGAGTACGGAACAGTACCCGGATAATCCAGGTCGGGAAACAGCGAAACAACGCATGTCAGATTCGGGCAAGACGAAAACAAAAGTTGCCGGTCGGAAAAATGATGTCGCCGTTCGGGCGTTTCAGTCAGTCAACATTTTAGCTCGCGCGTCAAGGCTGGCGACAACATCGGTTACGTTACGATCGTGAACGGAAAAACGGCACCTCTGCTGAAACCGCTTGGAGGAGAGATTAAGCATGCGGCCTTTCAGAGGAAATTCATCAACGCTTACGATCTGAGAACATTCATCAAACAGATGCGTGAACGCACGGAAGCGCCGTGCGGCGAAGGCGCGGACGTGCCGGAACGCAACCGGCAGATGCCGCTGGGCAGGGCGGCCGTGCCGGGAACTGGCTGGGAATAGCCATCGCCCTCCCCTGCCCCGGAACAGCCTCCTGAATCCGGCATCAGGCGAGTTGCGGATCCTGGAAAATGATCGGTACGCTGAAGCTAAACCTACCGGCGGCAAGGATGACGTGAAACGGCCGTCGCGGCTCGTCCCGGAGCCCGAAAAGCCGTCCGGGGCGGCGTACGATCCCGTTGTCAGAGGCTCCAGCAACATCACGGCTGAAGAACCGTAAAACGCAATCGCGGAGACGGAATACGCATGCGGGATGAACTGCCGGGTGAAGTCTCCCGTGATGCACCTCAGTAGTTTCCCGGAAGTAATGGGAAAATCCAGACGAGGCCGTTGCCGACAACATGACAGAGGACATGCCGGCCAGATGCAGGACGGAAGACGGCTAGGCCGTGACGGCCCTTCGCGGGAACGCACCGAATTGCCGCTTGCCAATCGCGGCGAACAGGATGAAGTTCGACGAGACGAAAAGAAAGGGAAATCGGTTCCGGCAGATACTCGCCGGCCGTTCTTCACTCCGGAAAGGTGCATGATGGAACGCGGGAACAGGTACGGATTCTGCCCTCAGGAAGGAAGGCATTTCGAAGCATTCGGAGGCGGGGTGTTCAAGCGGGGAGAATCGCCTGTGAAGAGCGGCCCGGGCATGACGGCCCGCAAGGCGGAAACGCATGGGGGGGGCGCTTTCGGAGACCGACGTGCTGCGGAAACGCGTTCCAGGAATCACGCCGGCAGGTACCCGGCAGGAGGTTCATGAGTACTTGGCCGATGGCGGCGCGGAAATCGTTCCTGGGAAAAGGGGGGCGGTTCCGATGTCTCGCGACATCGCGAAACTGAATTCCGGACATGGCATCGCGTTTCCTCGCGGAGCCGTGAATTTCACGTCCCGATCCTGGATATCCGCCCGCGATCCCTCACTGGCGGGGCCGCGGCCGCCAAACGTCGGACGGTCCGGGGCGATACCGCCAGGCATCGGACTGTCCGGGGCCGGTCCGGGGCGATACCGCAAAACGGACGGCCGACCCGGACCCCGGCAGTTCACCCGCCCTTCCGCAAGGCAGCGCGGGCGGGAGCTTCTCCCTTAAAACCCGGAGCACAAACCACCACTTGTCCCCCGGCATTTGCGCCTTGGGGTCGTCCGGCAGAAGCCCCGCCCGCGATCCATGCCCCCTGAGGGGCAAACCCTTGATGACTTGTAATTCCCGGCCTCCTGAACACCTTGAATTGCCTGACCACCCAAAACGCCTTAAACTGTCGGATCCGTCCGAAATCCCTGCCCGGGGCAGCCGCAGTGCCACACTCAGCCGCCCTGCACGGGGGCAGCCAAACGGAACCTTAATGGACCGCCGGCCGACGGCCCGTGCCCGGCACGGGCACGGGCCCCTGTCCCGTCTCAGGGCTTCGGGGATTCACCGTCCGGCCCGGCGGTTCCGGACTCGGGCGGAACTCCGGTATCCGTGCCATCGGCGCCTCCCTGGCCAGCGGTGCCGGTTCCGCCGGCGGCCGCTCCGTCACCGTCCCCGTCACCCTTCGCCGATCCTCCGTTTCCGGCGGCGGCGGACTCTTTCCCGCCGTTCCCGCCGGGAGGGGCGGGAGCCCCGGAGCCGTTCCTCTCGACGCCTGGCGGCACTGAGCTCCCGACTCCGGAGCCTCCCCTGCCGGAAGCCCGTCCGCGCCTGGATCTCATGCGGTAGCCGATGAAGAACACGGCGATCAGCGCCAGCACGAAGGCCGAGACGGTCCATTCCACGCCGGACGAGCTGAGGGAGGTGTCCTCGGCTGGGGTGTCCACCCTCTCCATCTTGAGGCCCCTGACCGAATCGGCATCGGCCTGCTCGTCCACGGGGCCCGCCTCCCTTGCCGGATTGGAGTCGGAAGCGCTCTGCCTGTCGCCGAGATCCTTGATGAGGGCCTCGCGCTCCGCCACCTGCTCCTCCAGGGGCTTCTTGCCCATGGTCTCCACCGCTATCCTGAACTGGGCGGCGAGCTCCGGGCTCATGACTCCGGGAAGGGAGATGATGTTCATGACCATCTGGTTGAACTGGGGGTTGTTGCAGGTGTGATCGCAGCAGGCTATGCCGCGGTTTATGACGCTCATGGCGTAGTCCGAGGCGAGCTTCTGCTGTACCTCCTCGGAGGGGGCCCAGTAGCCCTTGCGGACCGCCTCCAGCATCCTGCCGGTCAGCGACTGGAAGGCCCAGGCGTTGTTGGAGTCCATGAACTCGGGGATGTCCTGGCCGTACTTGTCCTCCACGTAGACCTGGTAGGCCTGGTCCCACATCCTGGAGTCAATGTTCTGGGGCGTGGTCACCTGCCAGCCCCAGAGGTACTCCACGAACTTCGACATCTCCTGGGCGCCGGCGTATCCCTCGCCCTTCATGCCCTCTATCCAGGTGGGGTTCAGGTAGCGGGCGCGGGTCTCCTGGCCTATGAAGCGGTCGAGCCCGGAGATTCCCACCTGCCCGTTGGTCCGCTGGTCGGCTATGTAGGTGTCCGGGGCCTCGCCGGAAAGGGATGTGATGGCCATCGAGAGCCCGCCCAGGAACATGAAGACGTCGTCGTTGTCGAGCACCCCGAAAAGGTGCGAGCTGACCGAGTGCCAGGCCACCTTGGATCCCGCCAGGTTCAGTTCCAGGGAGTCACGGGCGGGCTCGCCCCACATGTCCTCCCCGAAGGCGTAGCCGGTGTGCTCGCGGAATGTCCTGGACACGTCCTCCGGATCGTCCCAGAGCCCGGAGGCGGATACCGTCTCCGAGACGCGGTTTCCGTAGGCCCCGGGGCGTTCGGAGAAGATCCTCGCCCTGGAGAAGCGGCCCGCCTCCTCGTCGGACATGCCCCTGGCCTTCAGGGCCAGGCGGTTGGCCTCGTCGCCGCGGGCTATGAAGTTCTCCACGTCGTCCTGCATGGCCGCCTGGCGGATGGCCTTGTCGATGAAGAGCATCTTGTCCGGGAAGAGATCCCGGTAGAGCCCCGACGCGTCGACGGTGACGTCTATCCTGGGCCGGCCCAGCTCGCGGCCTGGGATGGGCCTCGTGCCGGTGACCACCCCGGAGGGCGTCCAGAGGGGTTCGACGCCGATCAGCGCCAGTATGGTGGACTCGTTGAGGCCCTCGTTGCGGAGCGCCTCCACGGCCCAGAGGATCACCGCCACCGTGTCGGGATAGGCGCCGTGCTCGTCCATGTAGGCCCTTATTATGTCGTCCGCGGCGATCTTCCCGAGCCTCCACGCCTCGGCGGTGGGGAGCCGCCCGGGGGAGAGCCCGAAGAAGTTGCGCCCCGTGGGGAGGGCCGCCGGGTTCCTAGCGGGATCGTTTCCCTCCCCCGAATCCACGTAGCCCCCGCCCAGCGCCTTCACCAGGCTCGCGAGCTCCCCGGGGCCGGACGCCGCGAGCTTCGAGGCGCTGTCCGCGCGGTCGAGGCCGGGGTTCTCGCGCTCCATCACGTCCAGGAGCGACTCCGCGGCGTCCCCGGAAGGAGAGGTCCCGAAGGTGTGGAGACCGTAGGGGATATCGGCCTTCGCCAGGTATTCCAGATACACCGAGAGCGCCTCCACCGCCTCGGGGGTCGTGAAGCCGTCCACGCCCAGATCCTTCGCGAGGGCGAGCGAGTCCGCCAGGGCGGCCAGCTCCCTGAGATATCCGTCCGCCGTCTGGGAGGCAATCCTCGCCGCCGCCTGGTACTCGCGGACGAGCTCCGAGAGCCTCCCGTACTCCTCGTAGCCCCCGGCGGTGACGAGCGGCGGGACCAGGTGATCGATTATCACCGCCCTGCCCCGCCGCTTGGCCTGTATGCCCTCGCCCACGTCGTCCATGGTGTAGGGGTAGATGTCGGGAAGCGTGCCCATGAGCACTTCAGGGGGATCCGAGAGATCCATGCCCGCCTGCTTGCCGGGCATCCATTCCAGGGTCCCGTGGGTGCCCAGGTGAATCACGGCGTCCGCCTTCCAGACGTGCTCGAGCCACAGGTACACCGCGAGGTACTGGTGATGCGGGTACAGGAGCGGGTCGTGGTAGAGCTTCATGGGGTCGTCCTCGGCCCCCCTCGCACCCTGCGGGAGCACGGCGAGGTTGCCCTTGACTATGACCGGGAGCACCAGCTTCCCGTCGCGGGCCATGATGGAGGCCTTCTCGGGCGGGCCCCACTGGGCCGTGACCCTGTCCCGGAAATCCTTGGGGAGCCTGCTGAAGTGTTCCATGTACTCCGAGACCGGCCACAGGGTGGCCCCGCCCTCGTCAATAAGCGAATCCAGCTCGCCGGGGGCCCACGCGCCTATGTTCCTGCCGCCCCTCAGGACCAGGCCCTTCACCTCCTCCTCGGTCAGGGGCGGCTCCAGGGGGATCCGGTAGCCCTCCGCCGCCAGGCGCTCCGCGATGGCCGAGATGCTCCTGAAGACGTTCAGGTAGGCCGCGCCTATGTTCTGCTTGCCTCGCGTGTTGTTCCAGTAGATGAGGGCCACCCTCTTCTCGGCGGCGGGCTTGGTCTTCAGGGCTATCACCCTGCGGATCCTCCGGGCCAGGTGCCTCACGTTCTCCGGAAGGAGCTCGTAGCTGTACACCAGCGCGCCCGACGGGAGCCTTTCCTCCACCTTTCCCATGAGCACGTTTGGCTCGATCACGCCGGAGGTCTCGGGGTTGTCCAGGTTCCAGATGACGTCCAGCGCCGCCACGCCCTGCGGGCTCTCCCTCCATTCCCGGGTAGTCTGGGTGTAGAGCTTTATGGCGTTGAAGATCGGCACGTCGAGATCCCTCACCGCCTCTTTCACCCGCTCGTTGAACGCTATGTAGAATTTCAGCGAGAAGCTTATGACGGCGTCCACCCGGCTCCTGCGGTCCCCGTCCAGGAGCAGGTTCTCCAGAAGGGGCAGATCGCTCCCGAAGGCCGGGAGGACGTTGAAGCCCTCCTCCTCCAGAAGCGCTATCATCTGGTCCAGCGGCTCCTTCTGCCCCTCCATCAGATAGGTCTCGAAGTACATGAGCCCCACCCAGGGCCTGGAGGCATCGTAGGCTGGGGTGGTCCTGTACCATTCCGCGTACTGGTCGGAATCGGGAAAGATCCTGTCCGCGTTCGGATGGTACACGCCCAGCTCCGGAAGCTCCTCCACTGCCCCGTAGGTCTGGGCGGGATCGATCCTGAGGCTTATCGCCCTGCGCACCATGTTGCCCACGTTCACGGGGGAGAGGTGCTGGAAATATTCCGACACCTGGGGATCGAAGACGAATCCCTCCCGGACGAGCCGCGTGTCGTCCTTGGATCCCCTGAGCCCGTAGACGGTCCCGGGGCCTCCCAGAATCCCGTTCTCGCGCACCCATTCCGAGAGCCGGTCCTCCATGATGTCCACCATCACCACATCGGAGGCCCTGGCGAAGTCGGCGTCCGCCGAGTTCCCCTCCAGCTCCGTCAGGCACAGGACCCTCACCTCGACGGCTGGATTGAACTCCGTCCCGTCTATCGCCCTGTGGACCAGGTAGCTGTCCGAGTCGGTGATTATGACCGAGACCTTCGCCGCATCCGCCGGCCCGGCCGCGGCCAGGAGGGAGAGGAGAAGCGCAGCCAGCGCCGCCGGCACTGCCGCGGCAGGGCGGGACGGGCGCCGCCCGGTTCGCCAGGACTCCCCGGGGCCGCTCGGCCGCGCCGCACACGCCGCTCGGGTACGGCCGCCGGGAGCGCCGGCGCAGTCGTGAGCAGAGTTCGCGGGCCCGCCGCGGCGGGGCCCCGCTCCCGCTGGGGAGGGCGGGGCGACCGGGAACGTGTCCGCCGGGGGGGGTGTTCCCCGCTGGCCGGCGGGATTCGTCGTGAACTCATGGGTACGGGACATCTGGAGTGACCTCGGAATGAACCGCTCCGGGCTCCTGGGGCCCGGACGGGAAAGCGGAGCTGGCCCGACGCCGTCGGGCACTTCGCGCTGCGCTCCGCATGATGTTGAACTGGCCGCCGGAACGGCGTCCGGAACCTCCCGGAACGTCCGGGCGCGCCGCGCGGTCTCCCGGGCTTTTCCGCCCGCCGCGGCGGGCACGGGAGGACGGCCCGGTCCGCGGGGAAGCGGCGGCCGATGCGGCTTCCGCGTCGCTGTTCTCATATCCGGTTTGCCCCTGCCTTCCTGCCGGCTCCCCTGCTCCGGCCTTACCGCAGCCGTTTCCCGGCTCCGGCCTTCCCCGTTTATCCGCGCGCACCCCGGGCGCACATGCCGATTTCCGGCCGCTCCCTTTCCGGGGACATGCCTTGACCCCCATCGTTCAGCCCGCGCCCGCCGGAAAGTCCGGGGGAGCGCGGCACCGGGCGGCGGCGCGGGAAGCGCGGGTGGAAAACCGTCCCGCGCACGGGCATGGCAGGTCCCGCGCATCGTCAGGGCGGGTACGCCGTGCGCGCACGGCCGTCATTCCCGTACGGGGCCGCCGGGACGGCCCGGCGGGAGGCGCGGCCGCGCCGGGTCTGCGGCGGCAGTTTCCTCCGGCACGGCCGGAGCTTCCGCGCCGCACGATATCGTCAGGGTGGAGTGTGTCGTCCTTCGCCGCCCGGAGGCTGGCCCTCCGCGGCGCCCCCGGGCCTCAGGCCCGGGAGGGTCGGTCGGCGCCGGAGGGAACGGGCCGTCCGGCCAGTTCGCGGAGGGTGAACCCCCGCGAACCGGCAAATCCCGCCTCCGGCGCTAGACATGACGCAATTACGTGTATCATAAGGCTTCTCATATGCTCCAGGCTATCATGCCGTACAGGTTCCCATGTCTTCCGGGCTCCCGTGGCGTCCAGCCCGCATGTCCTCCTGTCCCGGCTCCGAACCGCCCGCGCTTCCTCGACGGGTCCCCGCCCTCAGCCCGCGCCCTGTCCGGAGCCGCCGCGGCGCCCCCTTCGACCGGCACCTAATTTCCGGAGCCGTCGTCGGGAAGGTAGACCATGGTGCCGTCCTCAAGCTGGTATGCCACACCCAGCCGGACGCCCTTGCCCTCGGCCTCGGACTTCGTGATCTTCACGGCCTCTATCCTGCTGGCCTTCTTGGTGATGAGGGTCATCTCGCCGTCCGCGGAGCGCTTCACCACCGACACCTCGCTGTCCTTGTCCAGAAGGTCCTGGAGCCCCATGGCGGAAAGGAAGCTTATGAGAACAGCCACTATGAAGACCAGGAAGATGTCGATGAGGTTTATGACGGCGAGCATCGGGTCGTCCGCCTCCGGGAGCTCGGCCCCGGATCCCAGCCTCCTTCTCCTCACTGCGCCACCTGCGGACCGAGCCTGGCCTCGGAACGGCTGGACATCACGAGCTCCAGCGTCTCAAGATCGCCCTCGAGCCAGCGGGAACGGACCGAGTACAGCACGAAGGCCGTGACCCCCACAGCGAGCCCCACTATCGTGGCCGTGAACGCGACCACCAGATCCGCCGACAGCCTTGTCATGTCACCCTGGCTCAGGGCCGCGAGCCCGGTGCTCATGGGGATGAGCGTCGCGATGAGCCCGGTGGACGGGCCCATCCTCACGAGAACCTTCAGGAAATCCAGCTTCCTCTTGTATCTCCTGGCGGTGGACGTGAACAGCCGGTCGGTCTCGGCCCACAGGGCCTTCGAGTTCGAGCCGTCCCCGTTCCTGCGGCCGAGAATCCCCTCGAGCTCCTCCAGGGAGTCGCCCATGAAGTGGTTCATGCGCCTGCGCCCCCGGAGGATGGCCGGCCAGTCGTCCGGGACAGGATGCCTTATCCTGGCCCTTTCGGCCCATTCGGCCAGGAAGGAACCGAAGGCCACCACGAGCCCCATGAAAGAGATCAGGAGCACTATCATGGCGGGGTAGAGGAGCGAGGACGATATCAGATAGAGGATGGACTGGATGAAGGCGCCGATGTTCATGTCTGTGGGTCATTCTGCTCCGGCGGAGCTCTCCCCGGAAACGGCTTGCCCCGGCCCTGTTCCGCAGGGGCCGGGCCGCTGCCGACCGAAGGGCGGACAGGCGGCGGACGGCGTGGGGGGGGTGCTCAGTGCCGGTCGGGATGGAGTGTCGGAAGGACGGAGTGTCTGTCGGGTCGGAGCTTCCGGCGAAAAATTCGCCTGGCTGACTGCCGCCGCCCGTCTCGCGGGATCCCGGCGCGGCGGAGGCGTTGCCCAGAGGGCCCCGAAATTCCCTGGCCGCAGGGGCGGCAGGGGAAATCTCAGGACGTCTTCGGCCCGGGGGCCGAATGGTTCCGGACCGGCGGCTTGGGACGTCCGCGCCGGAAAAGGGCGCAAGGCTTTACAGGTCTTGAAGGCCAAGGAGTTCCGGACCGGAGGCTTCGGGGATCTCCGCGCCGGAAAAGGGCGCAAGGCTTTACAGGGCTTGAAGCGCAAGGAGTTCCGGACCTGAGGCTTCGGGGATCTCCGCACCGGAAAAGGGCGCAAGGCTGAACAGGGCTTGAAGCGCAAGGAGTTCCGGACCGGAGGCTTCGGGGATCACCGCGCCGGGGAGGGTCAGAGGTTTTCGGGGCATGATGCCCGGACAGTTCCGGACGGGAAAGACCGGAGGCTCTCGAAGCAGATGGCCTGAGGCTCCGCGGGGCCCGAACGCGAAGGGCAGGCGGACTTCCCGCAGGCGGCATCGCCGTCTGCGTCCTTCCGGAAAGACATCCCAGCAGGCAGCTTTACGGCCTTCCCGGGGAAGGCCCCGCCGGGTCCGGCGACCGGACGCGGCGTCCTCCCTGCGGGAAACGGAACGGACGCATCGCCGGTCACGCGCGGGCGGCCCTTCCGGTGCCCCGCCTCCCATGCAGGAAACCCAGCGCCAGGAGCGCGGCCAGCGAGCAGAGGAGCACGGCGGCCCCCGTCCCCCACTGGAGAGTGTCCTCCTTGGTATAGGAGGCTATGCGGTAGACCCGGCCCACGGAAGCGAACTGGGGCATCACCAGGGCAGTCAGGATGAAGTAGGAGGCAATGAGGATCATGACCAGCCCGAGGGTGTGCTCAAGCGGCTCGGAGTCCCCTCCGCGGCCGAGGATCATGGTCAGTCCCGCTCCTCCGGCCACGGCCAGGAAGGCCATGTACAGCAGGCCCGTGGCCGCCATGGCGTCCTCGGGGAAGTACAGGACCAGCCCCGCCAGGGACATCAGGACGATGCTCAGGCACACGGGGCACGGTATCACCAGCGCCATCCAGCCTCTGGAGGAACCCTGGCCGGCGCAACAGGAGCCCTGGGACGCCGGGGAATCCGATGCGGAAAGGGATCCGGACGGCACCGCCGCCCCGCATCCGGCGGAGTCTCCCGCGTGCGCCGGCCCGTCTCCCTCCGATCTGAGGAGCACGAGCCCCCACAGGACGAGGAACGCCGCCACAAGCCAGTGCAGGGTGATTCCGCTCTGCCAGAGAGGCGCCAGAACCTCGTAGTGGCCGAGTATGTTTATGCGGGAGACCAGGGCCAGGACCCCGCCGAAGAGGGCGAGGTAGAGGGCCATTACGCCCAGCGTGGCCCAGACCCTCTTTCCGGGAGGGCACCTGAGCCACAGGTAGCTCCAGCCGAGGCCGGTCTTCACGCTGAAGGCCAGCATGGACACGAGAAGGCCGAGCCAGAGCGATTTGAGTTCCACGGGATACCTCCACGTACCCCCCCCGCCCCGGCATCGAGCGCCAGGGACGGCTCCCCGCTCGCGGACCGCGAGCGGGACCCGCCAGCGGCATGGCGCGGCGGGCCCGCAGGCGCCGGACAGGGCTCGCGCCGGGGACTGGGCCGCAGGAGGCTCAGCGCCCGGGGAAGGTGCCCCGTTTTCCGGCCCGGAAGCGGGAAAGGGTCAGTATAGCTATTTTGACGGAAGCACGGTCGTGCCGGAGAGGGCGGGCTACGCCCTCCCGCCGGCGCCCCTCGGGGAAGGGGAACAGGCGGCATGCCGAGCTTCGGAGCTGTATGTGGAGGAGTGAGACGCCTGTGGAGCCGGGCTACAGTCCGGAGGGCCGCTCCGGAACCCCCTGACCGGGAAATCCGTCCCGATCCTGGCTCGCTGGGCTGGGGGGAATCTTATTGGATTGACTCGCCCCTTGTCAAGCCGAATCGCCCAGGCCCGCCGGATCCCCCGGCCCGCGATACTCGGCGGTGCCCCGGCATGCCCCCCTGTCACGTGCTCCCCCCGGTTCACGGGACGTCCTTCGCGTCCCCAGGGCGGCCCGGAAACGGCCGCGCCCTGAAACCGGCTTGGCGGACGGCACGGCTATCCCCGCAACCCGGCGGTCTGGCCGGCCCCTGCCGCCGGCCCTCCGCGCGATGAGGGAACGGGCCGGGCGGACCTGAAGTCTCCCGTCGTCCCTGAGCCCCCCCGCGGCCTCCCCGTGAACAGGGGCGGCCTTAAGCCCCGGAAGCCTCCGGAGGCATTCCCTTCCCCTCCGGACCCTAACGGGACAACGTCCGTGTCCTCCGGGAGGCACGTCCGGGCCCTTCGGCAGACGCGTCCGGGCCCTTCGGCAGACGCGTCCAGGCCATTCTGGAGGGGCTTTGCCGAGCCCGGTCGGGACCGGGCCACCCCGGCCCCCGCCGAAGGCCCCTCACGGCCGTCTCCGGAGTCGGGCGCGGCCGTCTCCTGAGCCGGGGACGGCCGCCTCCGGAAGACATGGGCCCCCGCAGTCCCCGCCCTTCCCGAAACGGGCTGCCAAAGTCCCCCGTCCTTGACCGCCCGGAGGCGCTGTTGCTATAATCCTCGCCGCACGCATCCGACCGCCGCCCGCGAGGGGCTGACCGGGGGCTCCCGGCCGCGCCCCAGCCCCAGCCATGCCCCGAGAGGCCCGCGCCTCGCCTGAAGCCCCCCGCGCGAGCGGCCCGGTGGCGGAGAAACGCCCGAAAATTGGAGAGAAGAGACGGAAAAGAGCTCCGGACGGGCTTCTCCACCGGCACCGCGGCGGCCGCCGCCGCAGTCGCCGCGGCAAGGCTCCTCTCGGAGAGGGCCGTCACGGACTCGGTGGAGGTGAAGCTCCCCAGGGGGAGGACCTTCACCGTGCCGGTGGACGGTGGATCGCTGAAGGACGGGACGGCGGTCTGCGTGGTGGTGAAGGACGCCGGCGACGACCCCGACGTCACCAACCGCGCGAGGATCGGCGCCTCGGTGAGGCTCCGCAGTGAACCCGGCCTTGAGCTCTCCGGAGGCCCTGGAGTGGGCAGGGTGACCAAGCCCGGCCTGGCGCTGCCGCCGGGGGAATGGGCCATAAACCCAGTGCCCCGCTCCATGATCCAGGAAAACCTCGCCCCCTGGCTCCCCGAGGGCGGCCCGGGTCTCGCGGTGGAGATCTTCATAGAGGACGGAGAGAAGCTTGCGGCAAGCACGCTGAACCCCCGGCTGGGCATTGTGGGGGGGCTCTCTGTCCTGGGCACCACGGGCCTGGTCAGGCCCTTCTCCAACGCGGCCTACATAGCCACCATCGACTCGGCGCTCTCCATAGCCAGGGCCCAGGGCCTGGACGAGTGCGTACTCACCACGGGCGGCAGATCCGAGGGCCTGGCCCGCTCCGAGAGGCCGGATCTCCCCGAGGAGGCCTTCGTGATGATTGCCGACTTCTTCGCGGGGGGCCTGAAGCTCGCCGCGAGGAGGGGGTTCAGGACGACCGGCCTGGCCGTCTTCTTCGGGAAGGCCGTCAAGCAGGCGGCCGGCCACGCCTACACCCACGCCCACCGCACCGAGATGGACCTGGTCCCCCTGGCGGGCTGGCTCCCCGGGCTCCCGGAGGGCGCCGCGGCCAAGGTCATGGCCTCGAACACGGCCCTGGCCGCCCTGGACGCGATTAAGGGCGCCGGATGCCTGAACCTCGTGCCCGAGGTGGCCAGGAGGGCGCTCGCCAGCGCCAGGGGCTTCGCCGGACCCGGTCCTGATCTGTGGATGCGCCTCTTCGACTTCGACGGGTCCGTGCTGGCCTTCGAGACCCTCGCGGGGGACGGGACGCCGCCGGTCCTGGAGGGGGGATGATCCGCGGGCCCGCAGGGGACGCTCCGGGATCCCGTGACGGGGTCCGCCCCTGAACGCCCCGCCACGCCGGCGTCCGCTCTCCAGGGGGCCGAGCCCCGCCTCCCCGCAGATTCCGGCACGGTTTCCGGACTTTCGGCTTTCGATCCTCCGCCATTCCGGGCTTCGGCCTGCAGGCCCTGCCCCTTTCGCCTTTTCAGTTTTCGGCGTTCACGTCTCCGTTTTTCGGACTTTCCGCCTTTCCGGCCCCGTTCCGCGGTCTTTCGCCCATAAGCCTAACGCTTCCCGATCTTTCCGCCTTTCCGTTTTCGTTCTTTCCGTTCCGCCTCTTCAGGCTTCCGTCTTTTTTCTGCCTTCCGCCCTTCGCTTTCCGGGCAGTCCGGCAAGCCGGCCGGGGCCGCCCCCTTCCGCGCCGCGCCCGCGCGGCTCCCAGCCCGGGGCACCTTCCACCTTCCCCCAACCCCAAGGACTTCACGGTGACGGCTAGCTCGGACGACTCAAGGCCCGGCGAGGGACGCTCCCGCATCGGCGGGGGGATCCTGGACCTTGTGGGCCTCGACCGCGCGGACGATCTCCCGCCGGGGATCCGCAGGCTCCTGGAAAGGGCCGACGTGATAGCCGGTCCCGCCCGGTGGATGACGGAGCTGGATGCCTTCCCCGCCGAGAAGCTCCCGCTTGCCGGAGGGCTCGACGCATGGCTCGGGGAGCTGGAGGCCAGGAGCCGGAAGCTCCGCTGCGTGGCGCTCGCCTCGGGCGACCCGAACTTTTACGGCCTGGCGCGGAAGCTCCTGACGATCGTCCCGCCGGAACGCACCGTCGTGCATCCCTCCACCACCACCGTCCAGAAGGCCTTCGCCCGCCTGAAGACGACCTGGGCAGGGGCCGAGGTGGAGAGCCTTCACGGCAGGGACGGCTGGAGGGCCCTCTTCGCGGCGCTGTTCCGGGCGGGTCGCGGGCATGCGGCGGGGAGGGTGGCCGTCTACACGGATCCGTCCAGCACGCCCGGCGAGATAGCCCGGAGGGCCCTAGCCCGGGGCTGCTCCGGGTCCTGGGGCATGACGGTCTTCGAGGATCTGGACGCCCCGGGGGAGAAGGTGACCGGGCTCACCCTGGAGGAGGCTTCCGGAAGGAAGTTCTCGGACCTGAACCTCGTTGTGCTGACGAGGCTGAAGCCGCTGGGCGAGCTGGCCGTGGGCCTCCCCGAGTCGGCCTACGAGCACGAGGCCGGCCTCATCACCAAAAGCGAGAT
>JAISEQ010000354.1 GCA_031264045.1 Deltaproteobacteria bacterium | reverse complement strand
GCGGTCAGGCCGCGCCGGCGGCGCCGGACGGCCCCTTCCGGCGGGATGCCCGCCGCAGGCCCCGGCCAGCGCGGGCGCTTCCGCCCCCCTCCCCGGCATCGGCGGCGTCCGCCGCCGCGCGCTTCCCGCGGGGCGCGCGTTCCGGTGACCGGTACCGGACAGGCCGCCGAGGCGGCGCTCCCGGGCGCCGCGGGAGTCCCGAAGGGGGACGGTCCCCGCGGCGAGCTCCTGCACCCCAAGCTCTCCCCCACGGAGCACGGGGTCCGCATCTTCTTTCTGCTGTGCGCGGCCTCCGCCCTGGGGCAGATGCTCCTCATAACTGTCTTCCTGTTCTCCGAGGCCCTGGGCCTCTTCTTCCCGGGGCCGGGGGACACCGCCGTGCCCCTTACGGAGTTCTTCTTCAGCCTCGACTGGTTCCCCACCTACCCACAGCCATCCTTCGGGTCGGGGGCGCTGGTGCTGGGCTCCCTCTCGGTGACCTTCGCCTCCGTGCTTCTGGCCGCCCCCCTCGGGGTCGGGCTCGCGGTGTACCTCTCCTGCCTGGCCGGGAACAGGACGAGGGAGTTCCTGAAGCCGGCGGTCGAGCTCCTGGCCTCCATCCCCTCGGTCATACTGGGCTTCGTGGGAATGGTGACCATCGCCCCCTTCATGCAGGGATACCTGGACCTGCCCACGGGCCTGAACGTCCTGAACTGCGCCGTGATACTCGCGGTGATGAGCACCCCCACCATAGCGTCCCTGGGGGAGGACGCGCTCTCCGCCGTGCCCCAGAGCGTCAAGGACGCCTCCTTCGCCCTGGGTGCCACCCGCTGGGAGACCATCCTGCGCGTGATACTCCCCGCTTCGCTGTCCGGGCTCTCCACGGCGGTGATCCTCGGGCTCGGGAGGGCCCTGGGCGAGACCATCGTGGTCCTCATGGTGGCCGGAGGCGCCGCCCAGGTCCCTCGCTCCGTCTTCGACTCCGTGAGACCCCTCACCTCCACCCTGGCCGCCGAGATGGGCGAGACGGCCGTGGGGAGCCCCCACTACCACGCCCTGTTCGCCCTGGGGGTCATCCTCTTCTTCCTCACCCTGGCCCTGAACCTCGCGGCGTTCTGGCTGGGGAAGCACTTCAGGCGGAACGCGTGACGGGACGCCCGTGCCGCCGGGACCGCCGCTACGCGGCCCTCCGGACGGACTCGCCGCCAGGATCCGTGCCCGGAGCCCCGTGGGGCGGTTCCCGGCCCGCCGTAAACCGCGGGGATCAGAATTCCCGCCCCGCCCGTCCCGCGGCCGTCCCCGGGCCGTAGGGCCCGGGGCGGGCCCCCGCGAGGCGCCCCCGGAACCGGGACCGCCCGCCCCGGCGGGCCCCCGCGGAGAGCCCGCGACGACCGGACGGCCCGCGCCCTTCAGGCCGCCCCCGCACCCGGAGGAAACCAGAACACGCCATGCTGCGAGCCAGAAGAGGATTCGAGCCCCGGAGGAGACGGCGCCGCGAGTTCGTCGCCATCCTGTTCATCAGACTCACCGGGGTGCTGGTGTGCGCGATAATGGTGTCCGTCCTGGCGTTCCTCATCGTGAACGGCGCCGGGGCGCTCTCGCTGGACTTCCTGACCGAGTTCCCCAGGGACGGCATGACCGCCGGGGGGATACTGCCGGCCATCGAGGGCACGCTCATCCTCGCCCTGGGGGCGCTCCTGACCGCCATCCCCCTCGGCTTCGGGGCGGCGGTGTACCTTGCGGAGTACGCCCGGCCCGGCCCCATGGTGTCCGTGATACGCATGGGGGTGCTGAACCTCTCGGGAGTCCCCTCGGTGGTCTTCGGGCTCTTCGGGCTGGCCCTCTTCGTCAAGGCCTTCGGGTTCGGCAGATCCATTGCCGCCGGCAGCCTCACTCTGGGGCTCCTGATCCTGCCCACGGTGGTCGCCGCCTCGGAGGAGGCCCTGAGGCAGACCCCCCAGTCGTTCAGGGAGGCCGCCCTGGCGCTCGGGGCCTCCCGCTGGCAGGCAATCCGCCAGGTGGTGCTGCCGGCCGCCATGCCGGGGATGCTCACCGGGGCAATCCTGGCCCTGGGCCGCGCGGCGGGGGAGACGGCCCCCATAGTCTTCACCGCGAGCTGCGCCTACACGCTGTCGTCCCCGGGATCGGTCTTCCAGGAGGTGATGGCCCTCTCCACGCACATCCTGAACCTGGCCACCAACGGGACCCATATCGAGGAGACCAGGCCCCAGCAGTTCGGGACCGCCCTGGTGCTTCTGGCCATGGTCCTGGGGCTGTCGCTCTGCGCCATCATAGTGAGGGCCAAGCTGAGGAAGGGGAGGCGCTGGTAGGCACCGAGAGCGGAACCCCCGCGGGCAGCCTTCCGGAGGGTCGGCCGGCGGCGTTCCGGGACCCGGCCCCCCCGCAGGGGGCCCCGGCGGAGCCCGGAACCTCCGGGCGCCGCGGACGCACAACCGACAGACGCCGCGGACGCACAACCGACAGACGCCGCAGACGCACAACCGACAAAGGAGCTTGAAGGCCCCCCGGGGCCCCCAGAGATGCCTGAAGACAACAAAAAGCGGGCCGTAGTCATAAGCGCCAGGGACGTGGACTTCTTCTACGGGGACTTCCACGCGCTCAAAGGCGTATCCATGGACATCCGGGAACGCGAGGTGACGGCCATGATAGGCCCCTCGGGCTGCGGCAAGAGCACCTTCCTGAAGCTTCTGAACCGCATGAACGACTTCGTGCCCGGGGCGAGGCTGGCGGGCGAGATCCTCGTCCGGGGCGAGCCCGTCTACGGCCCCGACGCGGACCCGGTGGACATCCGCCGCAAGGTCGGCATGGTCTTCCAGAGGCCCAACCCCTTCCCCAAGTCCATCTACGACAACATCTGCTACGGCCCCAGGCTCATAGGCATCCGCCGCAAGCCGGAACTGGACGCCCTGGTGGAAAAGGCCCTGAAGGCGGCGGCCCTCTGGGACGAGGTGAAGGATCTCCTGGGCAAGAGCGCCATGGATCTCTCCGGCGGCCAGCAGCAGAGGGTCTGCATCGCGAGGGCCCTGGCCCTGGAGCCGGACATCCTGCTCATGGACGAGCCCACGAGCGCCCTGGACCCCATCGCCACCGCCAAGGTGGAGGAGTGGATAAAGACCTCGGGGCTGTCCATCGTAATCGTGACACACAACATGCAGCAGGCTGCCCGCATCTCCGACCGGACGGCCTTCTTCTACATGGGCGAGCTGGTGGAGTTCGGGAAGACTCTGGAGCTCTTCACCAGGCCGAGGGAGAAACGCACGGAGAACTACATCACCGGACGCTTCGGCTGAAGGCCGGGGCAGGGGCGGCCCAGGACGGCCCGGGGGGAGGACGCGGCCCGGCGCCGGACGGGGGCCGGGCAGTTCGGGCGGAACGGGGGAAGAGAAGTTCGGGCGGAACGGGGGACGCGGCGGGACGGCCGATGACGCGCGGGACGGCCGGAGAACGGGGGGCAGGCTGCCGGAGGTGCCGGAAGCGCGGGAGGACGTGGAATTACCGGAAGCGCGGCGGGAGGACGTGGAATTACCGGAAGCGCGGGAGGGCGCGGAATTACCGGAAGCGCGGGAGGCGTGGAATTACCGGAAGCGCGGGAGGGCGTGGAATTACCGGAAGCCCCGGACGGCAGACGTCCCCGGAGGGGACCGCTTAGAGCCTGGAGGAGTTTCGGTTACACTGGACGAACGACGGCGCGCCGGAGCCCCGGCTGGGGGGCCCCGGCCGCGGATGCACGGACGGACGGAGGGGGGAGGAGAGCCGGGGGCGGCAAGCCCCCGTACCCCCCTCAGAACTCATGAAGGGACTGGATCATGATGGTGGGACTGTTCGAGTCGAAGCTCCTGGACCTGAGGGCCAAGCTCGTGGAGATGGGCCGGGACGTCCTTGAGATGCTCAAGAACGCCGGAGCCGCGCTTACCGCCTTCGACAAGGAGGCGGCCAGGGCCGTCATGAGGGCCGACCGCGAAGTGAACGACCTTGAAAACCGGGTGGTCAACAAGGCCATAACGCTCATCGCCACCAACCAGCCGGTGGCGGGGGATCTGAGGTTCCTGGCGTCCAGCCTGCGGATGGCCTCGGAGCTGGAGAGGATAGGGGATCTGGGGAGCAACCTCGCGAGGAGGACCATCAAGCTCATCAAGATGGCCAAGGAGGGCATCCCCTCCGGACCGTTGCCGGACAAGCTTCCCCTGATGGTCCAGAAGTCCATCCACATGCTGGAGATGGCCGTCTCGGCCTTCGAGAGGAACGATGCGGAGCTCGCGAGGAAGGCCATTGTCTACGACGACGAGATAGACGAGCTTTACAAGCTCATAAGGGACGACGCCCTGGCCCAGGTCTACTCGGACGGCAGGAAGGCCGTGTGGGGATTCGAGGTCTGCATCCTGACCTACCACCTGGAGAGGCTGGGGGACCACGCCACCAACGTGGCCGAGGAGACCGTGTACATGGCCCAGGGCATGAACATCCGGCACGACCATTACGGCCCGGAGGGGCCCTCGGACGGCTGGTAGGCCGGAACGTGGCGGAGCGGGCCCGCGTCCCGTGTTTAGGCCTCGGACTTCCGAGAAAGGCGTCGGACTTCCGGGGAAGACATCGTGCGGTCACCGCCCCGGTCACTGATACTGTCACCGGCGTATCCCTCATCCGGCCCCATCGGCATATTCCCTGAGCGCCTTATCCGCCTCCGGCAATTCAGACTGCGAATGAGCGGTATCTTACGGCCATTGATGCGGATTGCAGTCACCTGCCCTCTTCAGCCGTAACCTGAACAATCGTCTGAACTGTGTCAAGAACCGTACCCGTCTATTACGATGCGACTGGGGCGGGAGCTGACGGTTGGTTTTCAGGCTGAAACAATGCCAGGTGTTTGAGCTTCATGCCATCTGGTTCATGCCATCTGGTTCATGCCATCTGATTATGAATTGTTTATATGCACAACTAACAGTTCCAAGTTGAATTTAA
This sequence comes from Deltaproteobacteria bacterium, assembly GCA_031264045.1. GTDB lineage: Bacteria > Desulfobacterota > Desulfarculia > Adiutricales > Adiutricaceae > JAIRZX01. The sequence continues at coordinate 8,940 of JAISEQ010000354.1, read as the reverse complement.
CACATATCATTTAATTTGCTGATCGCTAAAATAAAAATAATTTACTAAAATTGTAGTCCGAAATATACCAATAAACTCTATTGCAAATAGTGCAAAGAAATAAATTATAAATAAATTGAAAAACTATTCCCTGAATACATCCCAATTATGCCTGCGCAGTGAAATCCGAGATTTTAGTTTCCTTAAACCTGATCATTACATCGGTTCTGTCTACCACCGCGATTGCAACGACATAAACCTTCTTGCCAAGCTTGAAATACTTCAAAGGATATTGCCTGTCAAATATTTGAGTAAAAGCGTCATCACCGGCAAGATTTAAAGACTTAGAGATTTTCTCCAATTCTTCATGCGTCCTTTTTCTTCCGGGTATCGAACCATTTTGCTGGAGGCATGAGACGTCTCCTACTCCATCATGCGTCAAAATCGGTGTTGCGGCATTTATTTCCTCGTTATCGTTATACTGTGCCTTAGACATCTCGATTTCTGCCCGTTCAGAATATATGGGGGAATCGCTATATTTTATCTCAATTACATAAACTTCATCTCTCGTAAAGGTTTCCAGGGTCAGATCTATAATGCCGCCTGATAAAATTTACTCATCCTTCACATACCCTATAAAACGTAAAGATAATTTAATCTGTGAATGATAGAAATCTTCTCTTCCTTTGTGAAAATAATAGGAAAAGTCGGCATAAATCGTTGACAGAACTTCTGCACATTCCTGAGCATTTCTGTTGATGAAATCCTTGCAAAAAACTGCAACCGTTCACGAAAGCGGAATCTTAAACTCCTGATTGACCGCAAAAATTCGCGAGTAGATTTCAGAGCTGTGCACCCAACCTCCCGTAACCACACAATGAATGTGATACGGCGGCACCGATACATCTTTCAGATGGAGATTTTAACGCCGAAATAGTTTCATGGACAATTCAGACATAGGAATTAGATATTTTTCTGAATAACGTATGCATTGAAATCATCTGGCATATTAACATGATAAAACCCCAATAGAATTTGTTTAACAACCGAAGAGTTCAACTTTCTGTTCTTAACTCCAGTCAGTTACAACTTCGATGCTGCGGTTGAAAAATTAACTGGTTCTAGCTAACAAAATTTTTGTAAAGGCATGACCCGGTGCGCTACGCATGTATCAGTGAAGGAATATCTACCTAAAATAGTTGCAAATGAATATGAAAATATTGTCAATAATGGATTCCACTGCGAAACCTCCTCACTTGACCTTTCAGATGCCAAAGTGCTTAGGCAATGGTTGCACGAAATGACGAGGATTTGGCTTTAATACAAGTGCTTTCGATGCCGATGACGTATAGAGTTCACCATATCATTTGAGGAGGGATGAATTTTCGCAGTGGAATCAATAATTAATTCTGAAGAGACTTAACTCATCAAATAATTCAAGCGGCGTCGACTGCGGCGGCTTCGATGAATACGTCGGCTCAGGTGAAGGTTTCCGGACGGTGCCGGACGGCTTCGCGGACACGGACGCCGGAGGGGATGCCTGAAGCCGGGAAGTGAGGCCGGCCGATCCCCTGCCGACTTCCCTCCTGCCTCCGCACCTTCCTCGGAAGCCCCTCCGGATCTGCGGCGGGGCCCGACCGGCGCTCTCCCGGCACCGTCCGCAGCCGAAGCCGGACGTCCCGACGAGTTCGGACCATCGCCGCGACTGCCTCCGGGACAGGTTGTTCCTCCTGCATTCCGGACGCTTCCGCCCCCCTTCCGTCGGCGAGCCGGTCCCCGCCTCTCACGTGGGACCTGCGCGGATCCTTCTTCCGCGAGTCCCCATGGACTCTCCGGCGGTCGGAAGGCATTGCGGCAATTGCGGCGGCGAAGATAATGACGATGGTGACGGTGACAACGACGGCATCGATGATGATGATGATGATGATGATGAGGAGGAGGAGGAGGAGGAGGAAGCCGGTGACGATGAGGCCGATGCGTTCCCGTCTCCGGAAAGAACCGACCGCCGGCCGTCGGACACGGCGGCGAAAGCGGCGGGAAGGGTTCTGCCGCGCGGCGGCGCAGGGGTTGCGCGGAGGTGCGGAGCCGTCCCCTTGCCGCACGGCTGGATAAAATGATACAATACCCTCAGTATCCGTAACGCCAGGCTACGCAATACCTGGACCTCCGGACCGGTCATCGCGTGTGAAGACCGCCAACGCCCACTGCCCCGGTAAGGCCGGGCAACCGTCCCGCGGACCTGCCGTGCGAGGAGTTCCCATGCCTCCCCATCTGTCCCCTGACCTTGCCGCCTTGCTGGCCGTCCTGACGGTCCTGGCCGCGTCCCTGTGGACATGCGGCACGGCCCTGGCCGCCCACGGAAAACGGGGCGGAAAATCCTCCTCCGGGAAGCGCTCCTCTGGGAAGCGTATCCCCAAAAATTTTTCCGGAAAGAAGATCGTCTCCCCGAACGGGAGCCCGTCGGCGAGGAATCCGGCGACGGCGGTTCCCGGACCCCCTGGACTCCAGGAGGACTGGCCGAAGTGGCCATATTCCGACATGGGGGAGGTTCTGGAACTCGAGCGCGCTGACGCCGAAACGTTCCTCGCCGTCGGGAAGACCCTGGCCGCCGCGCACGCCTGGGACGGGACGCGCGCCCTCGCCCGCCTGGTCCTCGGCCCGGAGGACCCCCGCACCTGGTCCTCCCTCGCACGCTGCGCGAGGTCGCTCGGGGATTCGGACGCCGAACAGGGGAAAACGGGTGAGGACCTGGACGCCGCCGCCGCCGTCGCGGCGGGGGCGGTCGAGGGCCTGGAGACGGCCGCGGGCACGGTTCCCCCGTCGGAGCTCGCCTTCGCGCGGGAGACGCTCGCCCTGATCCTGAAGCGCAACGCGGCCGCGGGACGGTACGGCGCTCCTGCCCCGCTGCGCTCGCTCGCGGATGCGATCTACCCGGAACGATCGCCTGCGGACGAGGACCCTTTCCCTTCCCCGGACGAGCTGAGGGCCGGGCTGATCCTGGCGGAGGGTCCCGGCGGGCCGGGGCCGGGCTCCCGCGCGGCGCTGAAGCTCCGGTCGCTTCTGGGAGCCGAGCTCATGGACTCGGGCGGGCTGGACGCGGCGGAGGAGGCGTTCAGCCTCATGCGGGAGGCTTCGGAAGACCTGGACCGCCTTGCCGGCCCCCGCGACCCGGACTCAATGGAAGCGGCGGAGCGGCTGGCCCGCAGGCTCGGCGGGATGCCGGGCTACGGCGCGATCCTCCCCGCCCAGTTCCCCCCCGATACCCTGGAAAGGCTCCTTTCCGCCCACTCGCTCTTCAGCCGGCTCGCGAAGGACGCCCCTGTAAACGAGAGGGGCCTGGCGCTCAGGAACCGGGCGCGGATCGGCGCCGCCGGGGTCGCCTTCGTGCTCGCCGCGGACGAGTACTCGGACAGGGCTCCGCGCAGATTCTCCGCACCCTACCTGGAGGTATGCTCGAATCTCATGGGGTCGGGCAGCTGGGTGCTGGGCCAGCGAATGTTAAGCGTGCTCGACCTGGAAGGCGCGAGGTGCGCGTTCGACCTGGCCGAGTGGTTCCTGATGGACAGGGACGACGAATTTTCGGAACGCTACCACGCGCATGCGCTTCTCGTGCGCAGGCACCTCCTGGGGGGCCGTCACCCGGAGACGGCCACCTCGCTCGCCCGGACTGGGGACTTGCATTCCACCTGCAGGGCCATGAACCGGGCCTGCGCCCACTGGGCCTTCGCCCTTGAGGCCCTTGAGGGCAGGGGAGCCCGCTACGACGCCTGGAAAGCCGATCTCGAGTACCGGATAGGCCGCGCCGTCCTTCTCGAATCGGAGGCCGGCTACGCCGTCCCGCTGTTCAGGCGTCCGGCGGAGACCTTCGCCGCGCTCTACGGGGAGTCCTCGCAGCAGGCTCTGGAAGTCGGCTCCTTCCTCGCCCGCGCCCTCTACTGGACCGGTGACCTGGACGGCGCCGCGGAAATCTACGGGCGGACGGCCGAGCTCCTGGACGGAGCTCCTCCCCGCAGGGACCCCGACCCCCACAGGCCCCCCGACACGGACCTTCTCTCCCTGGCCCTTGCCGGATCCGGGGCGATCGCCGTCCGCCGCGGCGACCGCCGCTCGGGCGAAAAGCTCCTCAGGCGCTCCGCGAAGCTCGTCGCCGCCGGCTCCAAGTCGACGGCGGCCATCATGGGGGACTCGTACCGCTCCGAATTCCTGCCGGATCTCGCCTTCGTCCGCAACACGTTCCGGACCGGAGGCGGCAAGGACGGCAAGCTCACCGCCACTCTCGACCGCATCAAAAAGTTGACCGGTCTTCTAATGGGCATGGATTTCGGCGGCAGGGACTGATTCCCCGGCTCCGCCAGCTCCGGCCGCCGCTCCGGCCCCATGTTCCGCCGCGCGGCATCATGAAGCCATGCGAGACGGAGAGGCCTCCAGAGGTTGAGGGGGTAGGGCCGGAACCCCCCTCCGCCGCGGGTCGGGTCGGCCGCCCGTGCGGAGCGGAAGGCCTGCCCGGGACAGCTTCCGTCACGATCATCCCGAAACGGCTCCGCACGCGGACGGGGCCTGACAGTCGGCAATCGGCCGTCCCGGAAACGGGCCGTTTCGCCGACAGGCGACATGCCGTCTCGCCCCGGCCGGGCGGACTCGTCCAGGAAGGCGGCCCGGTATTTTTTGCCCCAATCAGACCGTACCGCCTTGCCTGCAGTAAGGCCCGACCGCGAGCCCGTGAGTCTGCCCGCTTCCGGGGCATCGGCGGTGCCCGAGCCCGCGCCGAGAGCTCGGCTCCGTGGCGAGGCATCTCCAGGGCCCGTCCGCTTCCGACCGATCCCGGTATATCCGCCTCCCGCTCCCCGCACTTCCACGTTCACCTTCCGCCGCGGGCCGACCGGGCCGGCATCGCCCGCAATTTCGAAAGTTCAGCCCGGCAATTCGTCTCGGCAGTCCAGACCGGCAATTCGTCTCGGCAGTCCAGACCGGCAATTCGTCTCGGCAGTCCAGACCGAAAATTATTCTTGCGTGATCTGGAACTTAACATCCACCATATCCTGACATACCGCATCCGGCGCGGCACGGATCAACAACACCCCGAGCTCATAATCGATCTTGGAAAATCAATAAATATTCGGATATCCCTCGGACATGAAACAGACCAGAAAAATTATTACCTGCATTCAAAATATGACCATAATCAAAAATTAACTACCGATTCATAGCATCGGACATTAATATATTACAACGCCGGTCAATAATTATATTACAACGCCGGTCAATAATTATATTATGACGCCGGTCATTAAATTTATTTTGACTCCCGTCATTAAATTTCCATGACCGGCGTCCGATCCTCCATCGAATCCCGCGTTCATCTGGCATAAACCGTAAACCATATTCGCTTTCCCGCATCTCGCCCCAACCGGTCCACCAATCACTCCGCGTCCGACTGATCCGGCGTCAAAGCAAATATTTCAACGCTCTCGAGCACCATCGAGCACTCCCACGGACCGCCGGGAACTCCTCCCCCGTAACGTTCTGGGAGTATCATGTACGCCGTCATCTCCGGATAGGCAAGCATCTCCCTTCCGAGAACTACGCGGATCGCGTCCAGGGCGACATCGTGTTCACGCTTAATGCTTCCGGCAGACAGTTTCAAAGCCAGGGTCCCCCCGCCGGCACATGCAGCGGAATTCTCCGGGGAATCCGCAAGCCTGGCATGGAACACCGCGCCCTGAGCCTCCCTGGCGGCCTGCGGGAAACGGATCCTCGCGAGCACGTGCCTGCCCATGGTCTCGCGGCCCATGGGGGACAGGCCGGTGAAGGTCACCCATCCCCTGTCCTCCATCCGTCCCCGGCTCTCCAGAAGGAGGCGGCCCTTCTCCTCCGGAAGGGTGCCCCCTGCCAGCCCCGGCCAGTCGATATCGGTCAGGACGAAGTCGGCCCTCCCGAAGACACTCCCCGCGTCCCGCGTAACGAACAGCGGAGGGCTCTGGCTGTACCGGAGCCACCGCTTCCTGGTGAGCGCCCCCCCCGCCGACCGGAAGGGCTCGATGGCGGAACTCCTCGCGGAGGCGAGATTGACCGCCTCAAGGAAACGGTTGGTGTCCCTCATGTCTATGCCGAGCGCGTATTCCCAGCCGAGGTCGTCCAGAACCCTCATGGCGGCGTCCGCGAAGCCCTGCTCGTGCGCTATGCCGTATGCCCGTCCCGGCAGTGTTTCCGGAGGCCAGATCTGGATCGCGAACGCCGTCGCGGCGGCCAGGGCCAGAAGTCCCGCGGGAGCCCTCGCCGCGAGATTCCTGAAGCCGGCCTTCGCTCCGCTCCCGGCCGGCGGCGCCACCCGTCCGGGCGCCGGTTCCCCCGCGCTCCCCTGCCCGCCGGGTGGATCCCCTGGACCCGGCTCCAAGCCTTGTCCCGCCGGGATTCCTGCCTGAGGCGCTCCCGCCGCGCCTCCCGCCGCCCCCCCTTCCCCGCCCGATCCCCGGCCCTCCGCCGCGGCCGGGACCCGCAGGGCCGCGCCGGCGCCGGCACGGTCGACCGCCCTGAAAAGGAGCCTGGTCATGACCCGCGACAGCGGGAGGGCGGACCAGGTCGCGAACTTCCAGACCTGGGGCAGATTTCCCATGAGGCACGACGCGGCGCAGTAGACGGCCAGCGACAGGACGTAGAGTACGGCGACGGTAACCGCGGCCCCGGCCTCGGCCCTGCGGGGCGTCCTCCCGCACCTCCGGAGGATCAGGGCCGCGAGCCCCAGGGCCGCGAGAATGAGCGCCAGATAGGGCATCCAGGTCCATGAGGCGTAGCCGTCCGTAAAAGTCCTCGCATAGAGGGGAATCCCGGTGAACTGCGCCGCGTTCAGCTGGGAGAGTTCCAGGGCGGGAGCATGGAGGTAGAACTCCTCCGCCCTCAGGAACATGTGGCAGGCGAGCCCGGGGAAGAGCGCGAGCGCGGCGGCCCCCGCCATAAGCGCGGCCGCCGCGGCCCCACCCGCCCTGCCCGCGCGTCCGCCCCCGCGTTCCCGCCCCGCCTCCGCGGCATCGGGATCCCCCGGGGACTTGCATCCGCCGCCCCCTCCCCGGCCTCCTTCCTCCCGCTTCCCCATGGCTGCCCGGATGACCGCTTCCGCGATTCCGACGAGAAGGGTCTCCAGCGGGATGATCCATTCGAACCCTCCTCCTAAATCGAAGCCGGTGCCCTTCGCCCGCTCGTATCTCGCGCACCACACCATACTTTCGAGGTGCATCCCCGCGCACCCGATGACGGCGAGGGTCCGGTACAGCCCCGCGAGCGGCTTCCCGGGCGCGAAGATCCAAAGCATTCCGGCGGCCGTGAGGACGACCGTGCCGGCGCACAGCGCCGCGGGTCGGCCCACCTCAGCCCGCGGCCCCCGACGCGGGCGAGCTTCAGGGCGATCCGCCCGAAAAACGAGATCAGAACAGCGTCCGCGGCCAGAACCACGACGAACCGGATTGCGCTCAGAATCGGCAATGTCTCACCCTGCCCGCGTCCTGCGCCCCGCGCCCGGGCCCTTGACCGGATCCCGGACTGCCCGGGGAGCCGGGAACGGGAAGCGCGGGCGGAGGGATGTGCGGGGGTCCCGGAGTCCTGCACGGGCAAACGGCCGGGGGTTCGGAAGGATCGGAACTGAAGGGAGCCGGACGGGCGGTTACCGGCCGGGTCACGGAGAGGCGGAAAGCGAGCATCGGGCCCGTCCGGGGGAGCGCCCCCAAGCGGGGCGCCGACCGCGTTCGGGGCTCCGCGCGGAGGGAACGGCCCGCGCGCGCCCCGCCCCTTTGGCCCTTACCGGCCGTCCGTCTCCAGAAGCCAGCTGGACCAGCGCTCGTCGCGGTGGTTGTCCAGCTCCCGGAAGGCCAGTTCCCTTTCGAGGCGGCACTTGAGCTCTTCCGCCTCCCGGGGGAGGAGGCCGGACAGGATGAGATACCGCCTGCCAGAGTAGGCCTTCCGGTCCAGGAGCTCGTAATGGACGGCCAGCGGGACGTTGGCCATCAGCACCTCGGCGGGCGAGCCGGCCCTGGCGGCGGCCTGCCCGTACTCGAAGGAGCATCTGGACTCCATCCTGTTGAGCCGGGCGTTTCTCACGGCGCACTCGGCCGCCAGGTGGCTGTAGTCCACGCCCAGCGCCCTCTCGCCTCCCAGCCGCAGGGCGGCCAGGGCCAGGACCCCCGTCCCGCAGCCCAGATCGAGAAAGGTCTTCGGGGGATTCCGGTTCCGGGGGCTCATGATCCTCAGAAGGAAGCCCAGGCAGGCCCTGGTGGTGGGGTGTCCCCCGTACCCGAAGGCGAGGCCCGGATCTATCCAGACAGGAGGGAGCGATCCCTGATAGTTTTCGAAGGAACGGGCCCCCTCTCCCGGCAGATCGTCCGGGAGACCCTCCCCTTCCCAGGGCAGGACGGAAAGAGGACCCGCGACGACGGGCCTTGCGCCGGCCCCGTCCTGCCACTCGTCGTAGCGCAGGAGGTGCTCCATGCGGAGCTCCAGGCCCGGCGCGGCGGCCATGAGCGGGTCCATGTCGGCGGGGGCCGAGCAGAACAGGAACGCGAAGTCCTCCTCCCAGTGGAAGCCCTCGAGCTGGGGGCCCACCAGGGACTTCAGATCCGAGCGGTCGAGAAAGCCCCTGGCCGCGGCGGTGGTGGCCCGGAGCTCGTAGATGGAAAGCAGGGTGTCTGGACGCATCACATGACCGGAAGGCGCGGGAAACGCGCGATGTGGCGCGGAAGGCCCCGGGCACGGTCCGGGCCGCCGCGGGGCGGGCGGAGAACCTCTAGCCCCGGCAGGACGCCGCTCCTGCCGGAAACGGAACCGGCGGGACCACGGGTCCATCGGTGCCGGGACGGGAGCGGGAGTGCCGGAACTCCGGACGGGGGGAGCCTGCGGATGCCGGGGACGGGGGACGCCCCGGGCAGGGAGGGGCGGGGGTGCCGGGGTTCCGCGGCGGCGGAAACCCCCTTCGCG
>JAISEQ010000309.1 GCA_031264045.1 Deltaproteobacteria bacterium | reverse complement strand
GTGGGAATAGCTCACCAGTACAGCTCTTATACGGGTAAGATGTGTAACTGTCAATCAAGTGTTATGGCAGGATATTCAAGTCCGGAAGGGTTTGGCATGATCGATTACACCCTTTATATCAATACCGTTCACTTAAGAATTTTTCTTTAATGCCTTTGTTTTAACGATTTTAGGGCAAGGATTATATGTTTGATTTAGAGGCATAGTTTTTCGTCTTACAGAAAATGGGCTCATCTTGCGTTTAACTCCGCGTGGATTTTTTATTCCTCTGCTGCTATCACAGAATGCTTCAGAGATTTCTTGTAAAATACTGTTAAAAAATATTTTCTTATGTGAAGGGGGGAAAAGCCGCTATATGCGGCAATTTGCGCTTGATAATTCTAACTGAATTTTTAAAACTCAATTCATCAGTATCTAATTTTTTCTTTCTTGATGCTTTATACATTAGCGATCTTATTGCAAAATGTGTTAGGAGTAATCCCCAAATTTCTTGTTTTATAAGTTCTGGGGTTTTGCTACGAATGAGTGTTGAAAATCCTTTCTGTCCAATCTTAACTTCACCTAAACAGCTTTCGGCCTCCCATCTCTCATGGTAAAGAGATGCCAAATCTTCAGCAGGTGATATTTTATGATCAAATAAAGTAGTTAGCAACCTATAGATTTCATTTTGGTCTTCGCTATCAATTAAAGTGTATTCGATGACTCTTACTTTTATTGGCACACAATTTATCTTATTTCTGCTATCATATACTTTTGAAAAATAGGAACCATCGGATAATCTTTTATCTACAGGAAGAATAAGATTTGATTTTACTCTCCATAACAAATTGGAAATTTCTGAGGAAGTATTCCAAAGATGATAGCTGTAAAAATTTCTATCCGCTAAAACAAGCATATCTGACTGTAGCTTGTCCGGAAGAAGTCTTTTAGCAAGTTTAACCTCACTCGTACGATATGGACCAATTTCAGCACCGGTGATAGCGTGGGTACCTGTTTCAAGTAAAGCTAAAAGCCTCGCCTGAGGAAAAGCTGACTCTCCACTCCTCGAACTGGGACGCCCAAAATACTTGTCGATTTCATTTTCATCCGGAAGATCTAGAGTTGTTCCATCAAGAGCCATAACTCTTAGGCCATTGAACCAAGCACCAGGCTGTGATGGGGATGCAAGAGGTGATAACACTTCATCTGCAAGGAGATGCATAACATCTGAACCAAGCTTGGTTCTTGCTTGAGATATTGATGCTTTACAAATTTTTTGAGCACCTACAGAGCTTATGTCTAAATAGTTCAAATCCTCCATGATCACTCGGTAAACTTCCTCAGTAGGCATTTCACGCCAAAGAGTTAACGCCATTATAAAGTAAACTAAAGCTATTGCAGGCAAAAGCCTTTCTCTTTTGCTATTTTTTCCAGTTTTCTCTAACACCTCTTCAACTAACTCTACCGGGCAGACGAGTGCAAGAATGCTAGTGCTCAGAAGTTCCTTCATGGTAAATGTTTCGGGAAATATGTGAGGATGTCTGGACATCTTCAATCTACCTCTTAAGCAACACTGGGTATTCGTTCATGGGAGGTAAATCTAGTTTCAGCTTGTTAGGCTGAAAGGTGGTGGAAGGAGATGGGTGAAAGTTTGTCGGCAGCCAGATGATGAAGATCTGACTTCCTATGATCTGTTACAGCATTACTGTAACATAATTACTATAATATAATCTAAATATCATGTCAATAGCTATTTAAAGATGAAGAAAGTGGCCTAGGTTAAATAATCAATTTTCGAAGATAAATAATTGAAAAACACTATAGATAGATAGCATATTTTCTATATCTTGGCATAATAATTTGCTTAAGGTTTTCCTTAAGTGAACGGTATTGGCTTTAGCCCGGGGTATGTCACTATATTGAGTTTCTGTTTCCTGTTTGATGAGATGTCGCGGGGAATGCGGAAACCCCGAGGAAACCTTTGGTACGGAATGGGCGGGATAGTCTTCTGCCATAAACTGCCTTAGATTTCGAGGGGTTTAAACTCGTTCCGGCTCCCGGGAGAAGGGGAAGACTTCCGATCCCCTTCCCCCCCTGGCAAGGCTCCTGGTCGGCCTGCATTGAGCAAAACTTGTGCCAAAATCAGCCAAAAAGAGGTGTGGATTAACGAAAAGATATCTTTTAGCATTGAGCTGCTTCCCGCTCCAGCTGGTTGCCTTCCCTCCCATCTCAGGTCCAGGAGGTGGACCATGACGGATGCCGTCGAACCCGCCCCGATCAGCAATCCGCGATCGCCGTGGCCAACTGGTTCATAGAGAAGAACCGGACCGATCCGAGCGAGCTCACCCACCTGAAGATCCAGAAGATGCTCGACTTCGCCCAGGGATGGCACCTGGCCTATTTCGACGTCCCGCTTTAGAGGTTCCTATCGAGGCGTGGAAGTTTGGACCGGTCGTGAGGTATGTGTATTTCGCGCTCTAAACTCGCAGGAAGAACGAGATCATAACAGAACCGATTGCAGGGTATGTCCTCCGCGGACCGGACTATGCGCCGCTGGGCATGTCTGAGATGTTGTTTCGCGATGATGATGTCAAGGATTTGATGCAGTCGGTCAGGGACATCTATTCCCCACAGAGCCGCCTGGGAGCTTGTAGCCACGACCCACTCGAAAGGCTCCCCTTGGGAGAAGGTGGTGAATTCGATCACGAACGGCGGTGCGAGCTTGAATTATGGATGGTTTAGGGAATATTTCTATTCGGTGATGCCGGTGGAACTCATGAAATCCTACTTCAAGCTGTTTTTGCCTGAAGACGAATGATATGGCGAAATCTAAACAAATAAAAATCCAGCCGTTGCCCCGAGATGCCCAGACGTCAAAAAGCGTTGAAGACGAAGCAAGTATCGTGTATCTGGCTTTTGAAGAACTGGATGACAGCATTAAATAGATAATGATTTTGTACTATAATTATTCAAAAATCCAATTATAATTCCTGAATATTAACTCTCAAATCGAAAAAAATGAAGCAGATATCAGTAAAATGAGTGATATGGAATCGATAAATTGCTTTCAGAGATGCATTTGCAGAGCCACTTATTTGTTTCACTGCCGCTGGAGCTTTTTTTTTCCGGTTTGGAAACAAAGTGTGGTTTATTCCCTCAGAATGCAACAGTTGTGCTATTGGCATGGCGCTTTCGATGGCCTTTGCCTGCATCTGGTTCGACCTTTCAGGAAATCCTGACAACATCTCCGGTCAACCTCCTGACCTGACGGTAGCCATGGACGCCGGGAAGCAGACGTGAATGCTAACGTGTTGTCTTTGAAAAGATCAAAGGGATCTGGATAAATCATGGGATTATGTGTCTCTATGACCCATCCGGATAGCCCGTTTGACAACCCCGCAGTTTGATGTAGAATGACTTATCCGCTCCGCTCAGTCTCTTCCCTTCATCTGAACTCACTCCCCCATCAGGCATTCAGGATCGAGCGTTTCAGTTCCGTCCAGGGCACGATCGTATCCTTCGGCCCGCGCCGGGAACGGTCGTGCCGCTCCTTGACTTCAGGAAGGCATCCGGGTGCCGCCCGGACTGGACCGGTTGCGCCCGGACTGGACCGGTTGCGGCTGGATGATGTCATGCGGCTTCAGGAGGAAAAAATGAAAGGGGCGACAGGCTCTGCGGTAATGTCGGAATGAAAGGAATACGGAAATGTTGGGAAAATTGGGAAGGAATGGAAGAAGTCATGAAAGGGAAGGAAACATGAAATGTTGGGTTGGTTGGGAAGAAGGAAAGGCGGGGAAGGCTCCGGCCCGGTCATTCCTATGCCTGCTTCCGGAACCGGGGGCTGCGCCCATGTGCCACGTGATGGCTTGCGGAGCCAGGGCATCGGGCAGTTCACGCTAGTGGAAATGGAGTTTGGTTTCAGTACGTCCCTTGCATGAACGAGCATGGCGAAGCTCAAATCGCATCCGCTGTCCGAATGCCGTCAGCGTGTACGGAACGCGTGAATCCCGGTTTCGCATGCGTAAATGTCCTGCATCATGGCTCTGTAGCCACTTTGCATGTTTGAGGCACCATATGAGGCGGCATCCCTTTTAAGCGGCGGCGCATGCGAAGCGGCGGCGCGTGAAAATGTCCGAAGCGTGAGCGCAGTCCGACTGCATCTGAAGTCCGCTCTCCGCGCCCGTGAAGGAGGCGGCTTCATTCGGACTTGTCAATATTTTGAGGCCCATTATCCTTGAGGACACTGGGAGGTGAATCATGCTCGACGGAGACATGCCCGGCAGTTTCGGCGGTGGCGGACAGGACTGCACCGGGGCCGCGCCCGGCCTGGAGCGCGTCCTCGGACAGGCAGCGGAACAGCTCCGGAAGGTGCCTGCCGGGAACATGCCAGAAGGGCTGGCGCTGGTGGATTTCGTGCTAAGGGCCGGCTGCGGGGACCCGGACCGAGCCCCCTTCGCGCTCCTGCGGGCTCTGGGGCTCACGGCGGTATGCTCCCGCTCCGTGAGGCTCCCGCGTCCCGGCGGGGACAGGGGGAGGCGTCCGGACGACCGCGTCTCTCTCCTCGCGGCCTGCGGCCGCGAGGAGATTGGCAAGGCCGTGAGCCTCGTAGGGGGCCTGGACGGTCAGGCGCTCGGGCAGGCCGGGCTGATCGAAGTCGCGCGTGTCATGGATCCGGGCGAGAAGCTCGCGCCGGGCATCGACAGGGGAGCCGGTCGGTTCGAGGTCCAGATCCAGCTCGTGCCCGGACGCCGGGGCAGGTTCCCGCTGAAGCATTTCCGCGAATGGGCGCTGGCTCGCGGGATGGAGCCGCAGGAGGGGCTCGGCAGGGACATGGGGGACGGGAGGATATGGTCGGAGCCGGTCAGATGCCCTGGAGGCATCCTGGACGATCTTGCCGGGTACGCCTTCGTGATCGGGATACGTGAGGTTACCAGGATAAATCCCGTGTGGTAGCCGCCGGGGAGGTTTCCGGCCAGGAGAACGCGTTGCAAAACAAATAATTTACAATGTTCAAAATTCAATTAGAAAATATTGAAGTTTTGATAATATTGCAACCGTAACAACAATTAAAATTGTGACAAACAATTTAAATTGTTGACATATACATTTTGCGCGTCAGACTGATGGATTGTTGCCCCGCGCGGCAACTGGCCGGCAGGCGGTCCGCGTATGATGACCTGCTGAAGCATGTGCCAGATCGTCAGTGTGAGAGCGCATACGCTCGGACAGATATGGCGAGCCCCGGCGCTCGCGCGCCGGAATGCCCCCGCCGTCAGACGCCGGGAGCGGACCGGGTATTTTTTGCCAGAAGCTCCCTTATCCCGTCCACGAGCGCCGCGTTCTCCTCGGGGAGGCCGGCGGTGATCCTTATCTTGTCCCGGAAGCCGAAGGAGCTTAACGACCTGATGATCAGGCCTTTCCTGAACAGCTCGCCCGCCAGCTCGTCCGCGGAAAACGGTCCGCTGTCCGCCATGAGGAAGTTCGCCTGGGTGGGGAAGGTCTTGAGCCCCAGGGCGCCGAGGGCCTCGGCCAGCCAGTCCAGGGAGTCCCAGACCGTCTTCTCCGTCCTTCTCACGTGCCCTATGTCGTCCAGCGCCGCCAGCGCCCCGGCCTGGGCCAGGGAGTTCATGTTGAACGGCTGGCGCGCGCGGTTCACGGCTTCCGCTATCTCCTGCGGTGCGGCCATCCAGGCGGCGCGTATGCCCGCCAGGCCGTAGAGCTTGGAGAAGGTTCGCAGGACTGCCGTCCGTCCCCTGCCGACGAGCTCCTTCATGTCCGGGAGGCGTTCCCGGGAGAAGTCCGCGTAGGCCTCGTCCAGGACCAGGAGCGCCCGCTCCGGGAGGGCCTTTTCAAGATCGTTCACCTGGCCGCGGCTCAGGAATGCCCCGGTGGGGTTCAGGGGATTGTCCACGAAGACGAGCCTGGTGCGGGAGTCGCACATCGACAGGATGGCTTTCACGTCGTGGCCGTGGCCGGCGTCCAGGGGGACCTCCCTGGCTTCCGCCCCCGCGGCAAGGGCGTTCTTCGCGTACAGGGTGAAACTCGGGCGCGACATGACGGCGTTCAGTCCGGGTCCCAGGAGCGCGTGGGCGAGCACCAGGATGAATTCCGAGGAACCGTTCCCGCAGGCTATGCATTCCGGCCGGATCTCCCAGCGCAGGGCGATGGCGCCCTTGAGCTTCGTGGCGTTCGCGTCGGCGTAGCGGGCCATTCCGGCGTCCAGAGCCTTCCGCATCGCCTCGATGGCCTTTGGCGACGTGCCCAGGCAGTTCTCGTTCGAGGCGAGCTTCACGGCGCCCGGAAGCCCCAGCTCCTCCATGGCCTCCTCTATGGACCTTCCCGGAACGTAGGGGGACAGCTTGCGGATGTGCTCGGGCACGATATCGGGCCTGGTCATGGGGGGAGGCTCCTGGGAGGCGCGGAAGGGTGCGCCGGGACGGCCGTCTGCGGGGCCGGAGCGCACGGGAGGACCAGTCCTCCGGCCGGGCCGGAAAGCCTTGGGGATCGGGCGGGCCCGGAAAGCCGTCGAGCCTGCAAAGGCCTTCGGTGGAGAAAGGACTTTACAGGCTCGAGAGCCCTTGGAGGATCGTCTTCCGGCGGGGCAGGCGCGCGGAACTGGAATCCGGCGCGGCCGGGAGGCTACCTGGCGCGGGTGAGTTCGCCTATGTAGTAGTCCACCTGCCTCATGGTCTTCGCGTCCGTGCGGTACTCGGCGTCCATCTTGTTGCAGGTGTAGAGGGCGGAGGAGTGGCGGCGGCCGTAGAACTTGCCTATCTCCACCAGGGTCTTGCTGGTCAGGCGCCTGGAGAGGTAGATGCCCATCTTCCTGGCGTCCGTATGGCGCTTGAGCCTGGTCTTGCCGTTCATGTCGCCGGGGTCGACGTTGAAGGTGCGGCAGACGAAGTCCCTTATCTCGTCAAGGTCGACGCCTCCGGGCCCGTCCTCGGAGGGGAGCGAGGAGACGCATACGTCGGCCATAGCGATGTCGACGGGGCGGCCGGTGGCCATGACGCTGGCCTTCATGGACGCCACGGCCGCCTCCAGGAGCCTCACGTCCGTGGTCACCCGGTCGGCCACGTGCTCAAGCACCTTGCGGTCGAGGCGCAGGCCCTCCGAGGCCGCCTTGCGGTCGAGGATCTTGAGCCTGGTGTCGAAGTCGGGGGGCCCTATGGGGGCTATGAGGCTCGAGTTCATGCGGGAGCGGAGGGACTTGTCAATGCCGGGTATGTGCTTGGGCGACTGGGTGGAGGTGAGCACTATCTTCTTGCCGCGGTCCAGGAGCGAGTCCAGGGTCATCCTGAGCTCGTTTTGGATCTGCTCCTTGCCGGAGAGGAAGGTCACGTCCTCGACCAGGAGGATGTCGCACTGCTCGCGGAAGCGGCGTTTGAAGTCGTCCATGGCCTTGCGGATGATGGACATGGTCATGAGGTTCGTGAAGTGCTCGGCGGTCACGTAGAGGACCCTTCTGGCGGGGGTCATTTCGAGCACGTGGTGGGCAAGCGCCTGGGAGAGGTGGCTCTTGCCCAGGCCGTTTTCCGACAGGAGGAAGAGTATCCCGGTGCCGGAGTCGGGATCCTCGGAGAATGCCCTGGCGGACGAGTGGGCGAGCCGGTTGGGGTTCCCGACCACGAAGTTGGGGAAGGTGAAGCCCCTGTTGAGGCTCATGCTCTGCCCGGGCATGAGCTCGCCGGAGGACTCCCTGCCCCTCGACGGGCCGTTGCTGAAGGGCCTTATGCTGAAGTCGCCGCTCATTATGTCCTTCGGGATGAGCGGCATGGCCGGGCGGGCCGGGAAGGTGAATCCTATGGCCAGGGAGGAAAGGCCCTCCCCGGCCGCCCCCTCTTTAAGGGCACCCTCGATAGCCGAACGGTAGTGGCATATCACGTACCGGTGGAAGAACTCGTTCGGGGACACTATCTCCACGGAGGAGGAGCCTGTCCGGAAGATGTTCAGGGGCTCGATCCACGCGGAGAAAAGGCGGGGCGAGATCTCCACGTTCAAGAGCCTTTCGGCGAGTATCCGTTTCGCATCGGGCCAAACGGTACCCCGCACGGAAGACACCTCTCCCGCACCATCATGCTGGATTTCCATAACGAGAGTCACCTAGAAAAGAACTGGATTTTAAGGGTGTTTCTGGAGGTTTCGTGGGGTCCGGGAGATCCGGGCCTGGACCGGCCGGCGCGGCGGAAAAAAAAGGCCGCTCCTGGGCTCCCGTCTCAAGATAGTCGATCCCGGAGGCTTTGACAAGACCCCCCTCTCCCGGAGGAAAGCGGCCGGGCGGCTGCGGCTTGTTGAAACGCGGCCCCTGTCCCGCAAGGCCGCTCCGGGCCTTGATCTTCTTCCGCAGGCCACGGGGCCAAGCCGCCCCGGGAACTCCCGGCCGGGGGACCTCCGGACCGGACAACGACGCGGGGCGGTCCGTTTATTGAGAATGGCAGCCCCCCCGTGAACTATGACCCCAAGCTCGGAAATCCGAAGAAATGCTCTGAAATGCTCCAAAATACTCCGCTAGAGGCTTCATGAGGCTAAGTCCTTGCAGGGCTTGAATAAAAAAAATCCGTACCCTCCCCGAAAACCCGGACGCCTCCCGGCCGCCAGGCTGACGCCCCGACCGTTCCGGCGGCGGGCAGGCTCTGAAATGTGCCTTGTTTCAAGGGCTTTACGGATAAAGCCGGTGAAAAGCTCCCTTGCGGGACGCCTTCATGACCTCCGCCTTTGGGAAACTGGTGCCCTCCCTGTTCTTTGCCCCGGTCGCCAGGCAAAAACCGTGCCGGACATGAGGCCAGGGGCGGGGCAGGGCAAAAAGTCCAGTTTATGGCGGCCGCGCGAGGCATGCCGGGGGCAACTTGGCGCCAAAGAGCCGGGATTCTGCCCGGCCGGAAAGGGCCCTGGCATGCGCCCGGTAATTCCGGAATCGGCCCCGGACCCGGGAAAGCGGCCACCTGCGCGGGGAAGGGTCGTCTACGGCTCTGCGAGAGACGTCCGGAGCCCGGCACGGGAAAGCCCGCGGCGCATCTGCCGGAGGTCCGGAAAAAGGCCGGTCCGGGGGTCTCTCGGCTGTCCTCCGAAAAGTCTGGGGACTGTCCTCCGAAAGGTCTGCCGACGGTATGCAGAAAGTTCCGCCGAGGCATATGGCGATGACCTTAATGATTGTCAGTCCCCCGCCGCTGTCCGGAGGCCGCTTTCGCAAGCCCGGAACTGCCGTCCGTCACCTGGGCCAAGCCCATGAAAATTGCGCAGCGGGCCTTCCGGAAACACGCCGGGCTGAAGCGGGGCACCTGGCTACGGGCGCCGGTCCGATTGTGTCTGCCTTGACTTTCGCTGGCCGTGAGGGGCTTTCCGCAGCAATTGCCTCCCGAACCGGTACCCTTCCGGGGCCTTCCGCTTCATTGATGACTCCCGAACCGTTCAGGCCGGCGAACCGTTCCGATCACTAACCCCAGCGGTTTTCGGACCGTCCCGACATGGAACCCAGCGATTTCCGGACCGTCCCGAGCGTGAACCGTACCGATTTACCAACATTTCCGACCGCTGACAGCGGCGTATCGCCAAGCGCCCGCATGGCGGAAGCCTGCCGATCGGCTGGAAAGTGCAGAAACTGCCAAAAATGACGGATTTGGTCTAAAGTTCCAGAAAAGAATCTTTTGCCAACGGAAGCCGGTCGGTCTCCGCGGAAAGGCCGGGGAACAGAAAATATTCGAGACTGAAAATAATTTATTCCTGTTTCTGGGCAACGCGAACTACATGTGGGATTTGTCGCGGAATCCCCCGGATAATCCCAAGGCTAATCCCGAGACAAAATGCAAGGCTGAATCCGAGGCAAAATCCAAGGCTTAATCCAAGGCTAAACCCGAGGCAAAATCCAAGGATAAATCAGAGGCGAATCCACTTGGAAACGAACCGGCTGCGGTGTCCGGCCGGGTTCAGTCAAAAGCTTGGCATTCCGGCGCGCGGGGAACCTGCCGGGCAGGGCGTGAGGAGCGGGGGTGCGGCCGGGAGCCTGAGGAAGGAAAACGCCAGGATTCCCCGTGACAGACCGTCAGGGCAGGGCGAAGCGGAAATCTCCGGCGAACCCTTCCGGAATCCGCGGAAGCCGGGGAGGGTCCGGGACGGGCTGGGGGCACCGCGGACCCTCGCGTCAGTCCGGCTGTTTTCAGGCGCCCGTCTTCGGATCCGCCTGAGGCATCTCAGGTTCCGCCTGAGGCATCTCAGGTTTCCGGAGGCGGCCCGCCATTCCGGACACGCTGTTCCGGAACATGAACCGGGAACATGATCCCGGACGACTTCGCGCGGGAACCGGAGCATGTCCGTGCAAGGTTTCATGCCCCGGACTTTTCCGGGCCCCTCTTCGGAGATTTCACTCCGGGGCCCCGGACGCGGATCCCTCCGGACACGGATCCATCCGGACACGAATCCCTCCGGACACGGATCCCGGCGGAAGCTTCGAAGACGGCCTGGCCTTTCCGTCACGACCGAGAGGGCCGGGGATCAGCTCTCCTCCCTGGACGTCACCGTGGCCGCGACGGCACCCTCGCCCAGGAGGAGCCTGAAGGGGTCGCCCGGCTCCACGTCGGCGGAGCGCTTGATGATTCTGCCGCCGGCATCGGTCGCTATTGAGTAGCCCCGGGAGAGCACGGCCAGGGGCGACAGGAGCCCCAGGCGCTCGGAGGCGCGGTCCAGTTCCGTGCGGAAGGGGACGAGAATCCTGTCCTTCGCCGCGGCGAGCGAGGCCCGGCGGGCGTCCAGCTCTTCTCGGCCGACGGCTATCCTGCGGGCGGGCGACAGGAGCCGCAGCAGCCCGGAAAGCCTCTCCGCCTCGGAGCGGGCGCCCATGACCGCGAACGTCATGGCCCCTCCGAGCGCGGACGCGAGCCTCGCTATGCGCTCGGAGGCGCCCCTGGCCTCCAGGCGCATGGCCCCGGCCAGGGTATCCCCCAGGCGGGCGAGCTCCCGCCTGGCGGATACCAGGCGCCTCTCGAATGCCAGCGCCCCGCCCCTGCCCCTGGCCTCCAGCTCCGCCCTGAGCCCGGCCAGCCGGGCCTCCAGCGCCCGGCGCATGCGGGACGCCATGTCCATGGCCTCGGAAGCCGCGGCCAGCGCGTCCGGGAACACGGCCTCGGCCGCGGCGGTGGGGGTGATGGCCCTCGCGTCGGCCGCGAGCTCGCACAGGGACAGGTCCTTGGAGTGGCCCACCGCGCACATGACCGGGAGCCTGGAGCCGGCGACGGCCAGGACCAGGGGCTCCTCGTTGAAGGCCCACAGATCCTCCGCGCTCCCGCCGCCCCTGGTGAGGACTATCAGGTCGAAGCCGCCCCAGGAGTTCACGGCCGCTATGGCCGCCGCCATCTCCGCGGCCGCCCCCTCTCCCTGGACCCTGACGGGGAAGAGGCTTATGGCGGCGCCCGGGTAGCGCTTCAGGGCGGTCCCCGCGAAGTCCTCCGCCGCCGCCCCCTGGCGGGCGGTCAGGAGGGCAACCTTCCCCGGGAACCTCGGCAGCGGCCTCTTGCGCTCCTCGCGGAAGAGGCCCAGCGCCTCCAGCCGCTTCTTCAGAAGCTCGTAGGCACGCCTGAGCGCCCCCTCCCCCCGGGGCTCCAGGCGGTCGCAGATGAGCTGGTACTGGCTCCTGGGCCCGTAGCAGGTGAGCTTTCCCCAGGCCAGCACCTCCAGGCCGTTCTCCAGGAGGTGCTCCATGCCCCCCCGCCGGGATGACTTCCACACCACGGCGTTCAGGGTGGAGGCCTGGTCCTTCAGGGTGAAGTAGACGTGCCCGGAGGGGGGCGCCGTGACGGAGGCCAGCTCGGCGGCCACGGCCACCCGCCCGAACTCCTTGCCCATGAGGATCTTAAGCCTGTCCGCCACCGATGTCGGGGTCAGTATGTCCTGGAACAGCTCTGCCATGGGCCGCGGCCCGCTCCTTCCTCGCGTGTCCCCCGGCGCTCCGGCCGCGGGCCGCCGGATGTCCGGCCGGCTGCGGAGCCGGCATGCCCCTTGCGCCTTAGAATCGGCCAGCCCGGCTCCGGCGGGACGGAGGGGTTCACGGGCTTCCCGGACTCGGGACGCGCCCGGGCGCGCCGCGGCGCGCCCGCAGGCTTTGGCCCGGCCGCCGGAAATTGCTATAATCGATCGGTCAGGAGCCCGTCTGGCCGATCCGGGGACCGCCGTCCGGTCCCGGCACGCCCCTCCCGGCGTCCCGGTACCGCCTTCCGCCGCGCGGGGCGCGGCGCCCCGCAGACGGCCCGCAACTGCCCCCGGACGCCATCATAGCACAAATTCCGCGCGGCCCGCGCGTTTCGGGCCGGCCGGGTCCCGGAGCGCGCCGGGAAGCCCCGCCCGGTCGCCCGCCGCCCCCTCATGATAAAGGTGATCCCGTGAGACCAGTTTTCCAGCATGCCGCCGCGGCCCCGGCGCTAGCCCTCATCCTCGCCCTGGCCGCCTGCTCCTCGGGTGAGCCGGCCCCCCCCCCGCCGGCGGGGGACGGGGGCGCGGGCCAGGCGGGCGGCGTGTCCCCAGGCGCGGTCCCGGCATACGCCGATCCCGGCACGGTACCGCCCGAGGCCGCCCCGGCTCCGCTGCCTCCCAGCGGCCCCGCCCCCGGCGGGGGGGACTACGGGGACTCGCTCCAGGAGGCGAGCATCGCCGAGGCCACGAACCTCATTCCGGCGCTCGCGAGCGACACCTCGTCCTCGAGCGTGGCCGGGCAGATCTACCGGGGGCTCGTCAAATACGACAAGGACCTGAACCTGGTGGGCGATCTGGCCGAGTCCTGGGAAATATCGGACGACCAGCTGACGCTGACCTTCAAGCTCAAGGACAACATAGTCTGGCAGGACGGGACCCCCGTCACCGCGGAGGACTGCGTCTTCACCTGGCGGCTCATGAGCGACGACCAGACACCCACCCCCTACGGCGAGGACTTCAAGCAGATAGCCTCCGCCGCCGCCCCGGATCCCCTGACCTTCAGGGTCACCTACCGCAGGGTGATGGCGAGCGCCCTGAATATCTGGGGCTTCAGCATCATGCCGAAGCACCTCCTGGAGGGCGTGAACCTGGACGAGTCGCCCCTGGCCCGCAACCCCGTGGGCAACGGGCCCTTCAAGCTCCAGTCCTGGGAGTACGGGCAGAGGCTCACCCTCGCCGCGAGCGAGACCTTCGAGAAGGGCCGCCCGCGCCTTGACGGGCTGGTCACCACCATCATCCCGGACATGGCCACCCAGTATATGGAGCTGAGGGCAGGAAGGATCGACATGATGTCGCTCCTGCCGGACCAGTGGGAGCAGTCCAGGGAGGATCCCGAGCTCAAGGGCCGCTTCTCCTTCCACCGCTACCCGGCCTTCTCCTACAATTACCTGGGCTTCAACATGAACGACCGGAGGCTCGCGGACGTGAGGGTGCGGCGGGCCATAAACTTCGCCATCGACAAGGACGAGCTGGTCGAGGGGGTCCTTCTGGGCCTGGGAACCGTGGCGAACGGCCCCTTCAAGCCGGACATGTGGGTGAACAACAAGGACGTCAAGCCCTACCCCTTCGATCCCGAGCGGGCCAGGGCCCTCCTGGCCGAGGCCGGCTGGACCGACTCGGACGGGGACGGCTACCTGGAGAAGGACGGGAGGCGCTTCACGCTGACGGTCATGACCAACCAGGGCAACAAGGTCCGGGAGCAGTGCGGGCTCATCATCCAGCAGAGGCTGAAGGACGTCGGCATCGAGATGAAGCTGAGGGTGCTCGAGTGGGCCGCCCTCACCAAGGAGAACCTGGACAAGCACGACTTCGAGGCGGTCATCATGGGCTGGACCATCCCGCTCGATCCTGACCTATTCGACGTCTTCAACTCCGGCAAGACCAACGTGGGGGAGCTGAACTTCATCAGCTACGCCAACCCCGAGGTGGACGAGCTCATCGACAAGGCCCGCTTCACCCTGGACAGGGATGTCCGCAAGGCCGCCTTCGACAGGATCCAGGAAATCTTCTACGAGGACGTGCCCTACGTCTTCCTCTTCGTCCCGGACGCCCTGGTGGCCCTCTCCAGCCGCTTCGAGGGTCCCGAGGTCGCGCCCATCGGCATAGGCTACAACATAGAGGACTGGTGGGTCCCCAAGGACCGGCAGGTCTGGACGCGCTGAGCGTGCGCTCCGGCACGGGCCGGGCAGGCCCCGCCTGACAAGGACGCCGTCTTCTTTCGGCGGGGGCCTTTTCCCGTTCTTCCGGCAGGGGCACCTTCCCGGAACCGGAGGCGGCTCCGGCCCCGTGTCCGGCCCCGTGGTTCCAAGGCCCCCCGCCCCTCCCGCCGACTTCGGCGGAATGGCCGGGGGGCTTTCCGTAGGCGGAGCTTGCTGGTCCAGGCCAGCGTACATGTCCTGACCGGTGCACATGGCCGGCCCAGGCCAGCGTCTCCGGAGCGGGTCCCGGCCCGTCCACTGGCCGATGCGGGGAGCGCCGGGCTTCGGCGGGGTCTTGGAGGGGATATGATGCGGCGGTGCCCTCCGGACTGCGGGCTCCGGGATTTGGCGTGGTACCGGCCTGACGGGGAGCGGTTCCGGCTTTGCGGGGAGGCGGAAAAGCGAAAACCGCGTGAAGCTCTCGGCTCCGCGCGGCAGATGTTCCTGGTCCGGTCCGCCTGGAGCGGGGAGGCGGAAAAGCGAAAACCGCGTGAAGCTTTCAGCTCCACGCGGCAGAGGTTCCGGGTCCGGTCCGCCTGGGGCGGGGAGGGATTCAGGTGTCCGTGCGGTTGCGGATCCTCTGCTCCTCCAGCATGTAGTAGTTAATCGCCTTCTGGAGTGCGCGGGTGGCGTTCAGGTCCAGCTCGTGGAATTTCAGGCCCAGCTTGGCCATGGATTCGCCGGGGGCGTAGTTGATGCGCACGACCTCGGCCTCTCCGTTTATGGTGGTCTGGCCCCCCTGGGTCATGAAGTTCGGGAAGAAGAGCGTGAACCACAGCCGCATGCCCAGGGCCGCCTGGGGCGGCGCGGGGACTCCTATGAGCACGCCACCCGCCGAGAAGTCGAAGAGCACCACCCTCCCGAAGGAGGGGTGTGTCTGGATGGAGATGTGCTCGTTCGAGACTATCGTGAGGCGGTAGTCCATGCGGGCGTTGGTCTCGTTGATTTCCCCGGCCCGGGGGGCGGTGATGTAGACGGCCTGGACGTTCTCCCCCTGGTTAAGGGCGTAGGGGGCGATCTTCGCTATCCTTCCGGTCCAGCCCCAGCGCAGGATCTCCCCCGAGACGGGATCGCGGCCCACGAATGTCACCTCCACGTCCCTTCCCGACATCGACATCGTCATCATGGGGTCGGTCTGGGAGATGATTACGAACTGGTCCGTGATGTCGTAGACGGAGCCGTAGCGCACGTCGATCCTGTCGTTTATCAGATCGATGTCGAGAATGAGGTCTATGCGCGTGTTCGGCTTCAGGAGCCGGTCGATGGACCAGGTTGTCTTTTTCGTTTCGGCCATGAAAGACGCCTCTCTGGCGGTGTCGGACGCGCCGGGATCCAGACGGCCTCTGGGGCTTGGGGAGGGGGTGATGCTCTCGTGGCGCTCGGGCGGGGCCGCCCCTCCGGCTCAGGGGGGCGGGGAGGGCTCGGGAACGCGATTTGATATTATAAGCCGGAAATCAGGAATCCGCAAGCTTTCCGTCTGTTCGGGAACCCGCGCGGCCCCCGCGCCCGTGCGTGAAAAGGAACGGAATCCGGTTGCGCGGGGGACCTCCCCGGGCATCGGGCGCCTGCGGCCCGGAAATCCGGGTGTTGGGCTGGCAAAGGGACGGTGACCCTCCGATCGGGATGGGGCCGGGGGATGCGGGCCGGAGTCGCGGGCGCCCGGATTCCGGGCTTCCTTGACTTAAAGGTAACGCTCAAATATACTTTTTGACGCCCGGCACCGCAAGCCCGTGCCGGTCGCGGGCTTTTCCCGGGCCGCTTCCGTACCGGGACGCCTCCGGGCCTTCGGGACGCCGGGGGCCTTTTTTTCCCCTGGATCCGCCAACCCCGCTCCCGTACCCCCCTGCGGCCCGGCTCCGGTTCGGGAGGCAGGGAAGCGTCCTTCA
This sequence comes from Deltaproteobacteria bacterium, assembly GCA_031264045.1. GTDB lineage: Bacteria > Desulfobacterota > Desulfarculia > Adiutricales > Adiutricaceae > JAIRZX01. The sequence goes on along the minus strand of JAISEQ010000309.1, from coordinate 1,034 downwards.
CCGTTTGAGGCGCGGAATCGGTTGCCGGGCACCCCGATTGGGGCCCGCTTCTTCAATATCGGGTATTTTCTCCGGCTTCCGCTTCCGGCCGCGTCCCGCTCCTCCGAATCTTCCCGCCAGGCCCTTTCCTGGATCCTTTCCAGGACCTCTTCCGGAGCTTTCCCGGATCCTTTCCCGGAGCTTTTCCGGAGCTTTCCCGTGTCCTCTCCCTAATTTTTCCCGGACCTTTCCGGGACCTTTCACGGGTCCATTCCTGGACCCCTGCCGGTCCCTTTCCTGGACCCCTGCCGGTCCCTTTCCTGGACCCCTGCCGGTCCCTTTCCTGGACCTTTCCCGGATCCGTTCCGGGACCATTTCCGGCCCCTTACCTGGACCTTTCCCGGATCCGTTCCGGGACCTTTTCCGGCCCCTTTCCTGGACCTTTGCCGGGTCCATTCCCCGACCCTCTCCGGACCCCTCCCCGGACCGCCCGCAGCCCCGCATAAGTTCAGTCGGGCAGACCGGATTTTCAGTCGCCCCCCGCGGAGTGCCCCGGCACGCCTCCGGAGGCGGAGCGGGGTCTCCCCTCAGGGGAGGGCGAAGCGAGTCCGTACAGAGCTGGGCGGCCGAGGCCGCCATGGTGGTTTTAATGACATCGACCGATACCCCTGGTCCCCCCCCCGCCACGGCAGCAGCCGACACGTCCTTCACGCTGGCCAACGGCATGAAGGTGATCCTCGCCCCCCAGCCCGGGAACCCCGTGGTGGCGGCGCGGATCATGGTGAAGGCGGGCTCCGCTTCCGAGACGGGCCCGGCGGAGCAGGGGCTGGCGCATCTCATGGAGCACATGGCATTCAAGGGGACGGCCGGGAGGAAGGTGGGCGAGATCTCCAGGGAGGTGGAGCGCAGCGGGGGCGACATCAACGCCTACACGTCCTTCGACGAGACCTGCTACCACCTGGCCATGCCCGCGGACAAGCTGGAGGGGGCGGTGGACATCCTGGCGGATCTGGTCTTCCGCCCCACGTACGATCCAGAGGAGTACGCGAGGGAGA
>JAISEQ010000292.1 GCA_031264045.1 Deltaproteobacteria bacterium | reverse complement strand
AGATCTATGAAAAAATCCCATGCCTCATGAGAAATATGCACGGGTACTTTGGTTGCAATGGGGTTGATAAGCTTTTCGATATTATGGGTAAATGGAATGGTGTTGAAGTCAAAATATAGGCCGAACAAACCTTTTGACAACTTTTCGATCGCCTGCTGGCACATGAAGACGGATCCACCGACGCCTTCGGGGTTCAGTCCCCGTCCGGGTACAACCTCTTCTTCACCTGCCCCGAGGTGAACACCAGCCGGAAGCCCACGCTCCGCTCCCTTGTCCCCGGGACCAGGAACGCACGGTTGTCGGATCTGAGCTGCGCCGCCTGGTTGTCCCAGGCTCCCCCGCGCACCACCCTCTCGGCGCCGTCGGCCGGGCCCAGGGGGTCCGAGGCGGGGCCCTCCAGGTACCAGCCCGCCCCGTACCAGTCGGACACCCATTCCCAGACGTTCCCGTGCATGTCGTAGAGCCCCCAGGGGTTGGGGAGCTTCCCCTTCACGGGGCGGGTCTCCATCCCGGAGTTCTCCCGGTACCAGGCGTAGGGGCCGGCGTCCCCCGGATCCGCCCCCCAGGACCAGGGGGTCAGGGTACCGGCCTTGGCGGCGTAGCTCCACTCCGCCTCCGTGGGAAGCCGGTAGCGCCCGGTCTTCTCCAGACGGTTCAGGGCGTCGGCGAAAGCCAGGGCCTCCCCGAAGGAGACGCTCTCCACCGGCCTGTCGGGCCCCCTGAAGAAGCCCGGGGAAGACCCCGCCCCCATCACCTGCTCCCACTGGGCCTGGGTGAGCTCGGTCGCCGAGCACCAGAACCCTCGCGATATCGTCACCTCGCGGGGAGGGGCCTCGTCCGGCTCCGCGCCGTCCGGCCCGCCCGGCTCCGCTCCCATGACGAAGGTGCCGGGAGACACCAGCACGAACTCCATCCCGATGCCGTTGGTCCATCTCCCGCCCTGCGCCAGGAGCCCGTCCCGTCCCGCCAGGGGCGGGCCCAGGACCGCCGCCGCGAAGGCGGCCAAGGCCAGCGCGGCCAGGGGGAGGCGTCTCGGCTCAGGTGGCATGCGGGGGGCCTGGCGGTCCCGGCGGGATCGCCGGGTTCGGCCCGCTCCGGGTCCGGGGCAGTGGCGGCCGGGAGCGCCCGGGGCGGGCGCCGGAGGCCGCAGGAGCGGGGAAAGGGGAAAGGACGGGGAAAGCGCCCGGCGGTCCGCAAACGGCGGTTTCCTGTGGAGATCCGGAACGGCTTGCTCCGGGGGGAGATCCGGGACGGCTTGCTCCGGGGGGAGATCCGGGACGTCGGGCTCCGGAGGGAGATCCGGAACGGCTTGCTCCGGGGGGAGATCCGGGACGTCGGGCTCCGGGGGAGGTCCGTAACGCCGCCGCGCCCCGGCGCTCGCGTCCGGGGCCGCGCCTAGGGAGCGTGCCCCCCGGGGGACTCCAGGGCTGGGCTGCGGGCAGGCGGGGTCCAGGTCTTGAAGATGGCCGGGCTCCTCCCGTAGAGGGGGAGGGGGGGGTTGGAGGCGGCACCCTCCAGGACGAAACGCGCATGGCCGGCGCGGGCCGCCGCTGCCGCGTCGGGGCCGGCGGAGGGCCCCCGCACGAAGCCGTCCGGCGGGGAGGCCAGAAGAAGCGAGCCGGGGCCCAGGACCGTAACGGGGCCTGGCGGGAGCCCGATCCCCTCCCCCGCGAGCTCGCGGAGGGCCGCGGCGAGCGCCCCGTAGAAGGCGTCGGGAGAAAGCACCAGGATCCCCGTCAGGGCCTCCGGAATCCCGGACCGGGCAGGCTCCGGGGCAGGGGTCCGGCCCCGGGCGAAGGGGGCGGGGGGAGGATCCGCCCCTGCCCCGGCGGGGTCCCGGAAGGGGTCCAGGCCGGGTCCGGCGCTGGACCCGGCAAGGTACAGGGCCGTGAAGATCTCCCCGTGGCGGGCGTCCAGGACGGGGGCCAGGAGGCGCGGGGGGCCGGAGGCGCCGGGTCCCCCGGCCGCCGCCAGCGCCTCCAGGGTGGGAACGCCCACGCAGGGCACGCCCGCGCCCATGGCCAGGCCCTTGGCGAAGGACAGGCCGGTGCGGAGGCCCGTGAAGCTGCCCGGCCCCCGGCCGGCGAACACGGCGTCCAGATCACCCGGCTTCAGGCCGGTCTCGGAGAAGGCCCTGGCCGCCAGGGGCGGAAGCTCGCTCGAGTGCGTGCCCCCGTCCCCGCCCTGGGCGGAAAAGAGGATCTCGGGAACCGCGGGGAAAACCGCTTCCTGGACGGCTCCGGGCGAGCCGCCGTTTCCGGGGGGGGCCGCGGGGGAGGGCCCGGGGGGATCGGGCAGCCGGCACAGGGCGAGCGTCAGCGCGCCCGTGGCCGTGTCCCAGGAGACGGCCAACACCTCACTCCCCGCCGCCGGCCTGCCGGGCCGGGGGAAGCGCTTCTGGCTGCCCGGGTGCGGCGGTCCCGGAGAAGGCCGGGGGGGCCGTGTCCGAGGGGGCGGGGGGAAGCGCCCCGGGTGCCCCGGCGGGGGCCGCGCCGCCGAAGGCCGGGGGCGCCTGTTCGGACGGTGCGGGCGAGGGGGATTCCTGTCCGGACGGGGCGGAGGCGGCCTCCGGGGAGGAGGCGGCCGGCGCCTGATCAGCGGAAGGCGCGGCGGCCCGCGGGGAAGGGGCGGGCGCCGAAGTCTCCGAAGGCGCGGGAGGACCGGAGAAGCGGGTCACTATCCGGGAGATGTCGTTGTAGAAGACCAGGATCAT
>JAISEQ010000282.1 GCA_031264045.1 Deltaproteobacteria bacterium | reverse complement strand
AAATGCTCGTACATAAAAATTACAACTGTTGCTTTCTGTCGCGGCCCAGGCGGTTCGGAAAGACCCTCTTCCTTAAAACTATCGATTCCCTGTTTCAGGGAGACCGGAAGCTTTTCGAGGGCCTGTGGATCGGCAAAAGCGACTACCGGTTCGAAAAACACCCAGTCCTGAACTTCAACATGGCCTACGATGATGTATCCGCCAGCGATGATCTTGTCATCAGGATCAAGAGGAGCTTGATTAAGCAAGCAGACAAGGCGGGAGTCCGGTTAACATCTGACTGCTCCATCGGAGAGATGTTTGAGGATCTACTTGAGGGAATTCATGAAAAGCGCGGGGGAGGCGCGGTCGTCCTGGTTGACGAATACGACGCTCCGGTGACAGATCATATTTCTGATAAGGAACTTGCCCTGGCAAACCGGAAAATCCTTCATGATTTTTACAGGTCCATGAAAAATAACATTGACTATATCCACTTCGCCTTCGTCACCGGCATAACCAGGTTCGCCATGACATCCCTGGACTCCGGTCCTAACAATTTCAAGGACATCTCGCTTTCTCCGGAATTCTCCGGAATCTGCGGATTCACTCCCAGCGAGCTGGACTCCTGTTTTCAAGACAGGTTCGAGGAGACTCTCGATATCCTTAAAGACAAATGTGAACTCCCGCAGAGCGCCGACATCGATGATCTGAAGGTGGAAATCCTGAAATGGTACGATGGGTACAACTGGCTCGGAAACGAGCACGTCCTTAACCCATACTCAATTCTCAATTTTTTTGACGAGAAAGAATTCGACTCGTTTTGGCCGTCAACGGGACGTCCGTCGCACCTGTCCGCTCTTATCAGAGAAAATCCTCTGGAATACCTCCAGCCGTGCCTTGACAGCTATCCTGTCAAACAAATCAAAAAGGCCGAGCTTTCAGACATCACCGTGGTCCCGGTCCTGTTTCACAGCGGCTACTTGACCATAGACAGCAAAACTACCAGAACAAGATTTATAAATAACCAGGAGATAAAGGAGAAGGCATTAACGTTCAAAACTCCGAACATGGAAGTGGCCAGCTATTCCAATGCTGACATGTTAATGGATATTTTCAAACCAAGTCATAAATATATAAGCGAGATGTCAAAAAATCTTACAACCGCACTGTTGAATATGAACTCCGTTGAAGTGGTCAGGATGTTGCATAACCTTCTTGTCTCACTTTCATTCCATCAGCACCCGACCAAGAGTCAAAACACACAGGAACAACAGCCAGCTTCCGAAAAATTTTACCATGCAATCCTTCACGCCTCTCTTCTTTCAGCAGGATTTAACGTCATAAGCGAAGCGTCAGGAGGAGAGGGACGCTCTGACATCACATTGTTTATTAATGAGCAAACATGCAACGTAATCGAGCTGAAATACTGCGCTTCGTCCATACCGGTTAGCGATATAGCTGAAAAAATCAATGCTGAAAAGCAACGCACTGAGGATAGAAGTGAAAAGGAGCTCGCCGCAGCACTCGACAGCGCAGAAGATCAGATGAAGAGAAAAGACTACGCCGGTCCGTACAGGGCGACCCGGCACAAAGTGATATGCCTGGCCCTGGCCATCCGAGACCGTACCGAAGTGGCGGCGCGTTTCGTTGACGCCTGATGTGCAGATATCAAAATTCAATCATGATACCGCCACATTGCATATGTTTCATCGAGAGCATATAAATCATGCGGATCATATCCGGCAGAACACCGGCAAATCACCTGAAGGCGTTCGCTTCACGTACAGCCCAGCCGCAGGCGGTGATCCGCCGCCACCGGGAAGGACGGTCTGGAGGAGCCCGTCCTGAACATTGCGGCATACGTGAAAGTTCGAAGGCGGGCACGCGGGCGATGTCCGTGCAATCGGGGACTTCAGGTGTGCCGTGCCGCTTCCGGGCATCAGTCCGGAGGTAATCCCCGCCGACGACGCCTGCCGAGAAGGGCGCAACCGCGCGGTCGCCGCCGGGGCCGACGCGCAGAACGTCGCCGCGGTCCTCGGCTGGCTCAAGGACCCTCCAGGAACGGACAGGAAGGCCGAGCCCGGAGCAACGCCTTCGGCTTCATCAACGTGAGGGGTGCCTTGAGGGGCACCGTGACCGTACTGCCGCAGCGGATGAAGGCAGGGCCGGACCATGAGCTTGCGCGGCGGCGCGTGGAACGCGCGTTCGAGGTCCGCCTGCGTGGCCTGCCCGTGCGGCGGAGGGTGCCCCGTCGCGATCCAGAAGCGCGATGCCCCGAAGAGATGAAGCCTGCCGAGCCCCGGGGCCGTCAGGAACCGCGCCTGCCGCGAAGGCCCGGACGGAAAAACGGCACGGAGGCCGCCGTTGGCGAGGCCGAACGGGGTCGATGGGACAGCCCGCCCGTCGGCCCGACGGGACCCATGCCCGCCCCGGCCCCCTCCGCTCGGATCGGGCCCGTCCGTCATCCGAAGCCTGCGGCAGCCGCGACGCCCGTTCCGTTACCGGCTCCGTTACCGGCTGGCTTCCGAAGACTTCCGGCTCCCCGGCATCATCCGGGCGCGGCAAAAAAAAAGCCCCGGGCCTGAATGACGGTCCGGGGCTCTGCGTTTACGGCATCCTTAAGCTGCCCCGACCGCTACGGCCTCCCCCCCCGGGGCGGGCAGCGGAACGGGAACGTCAGAAGGTCACCGCAACGGTCGTGACGGGTTTTGCCGGAACGGCCCGGGGTCGCCGACGTGCCGCCGCGCCCCGGCGGACCGGGGGATCCGTAGGGGAGCCGAAGTCTGGAGGTGCCGGGCGGGGACAACGGGCTGGAGCCGCCGGCCTTAAGGCGGGAGAGGAGAAATGCCGGGAACTGAAGGCTGAAGGTCCGGAGCCCGGAGCCGTAAGGCCGGAAGTCCTCCGGCGCCCCGCCGGGGTTTCGGGGTACGCCAAACCCATTGCAGAATCAGGACCAACCGCCCCGGGGGAGGCCGCAAAACCCGCTAAGCCTTACGGCACACGGTTTTTATGGGGGAAGGAGACCCCGTGGACACCTCCGGGAAGGCGCGGAAAACCGACATTCGCGTAACAGAATCCCTGGGTTTCATACATAAACGAAGGAATCCTGAAGTCCGGCCGAAAAAAAACCCGGACGGACCCGCCCGGGAGGGAGCATGGAGAAACGTCCGGCGGCACGGTCGGAAACGGCGGATCAGGCATGGGCAAAGCGGCGGGCCGCCAGCCGCCCCGAGGTTACCTCCGATGCCGGGGGGCCGTGCCTGACAGGACGGCAGGGACGGGGGGGGAATGTCAGGGACGGCGGGGCGGTTCGGGAGGGCCGGGAAAAAGCGCCCGGAGGACCGCCGGCCTAGCAGACTGTTGCAAAAGTCATTATTCTGAGAACCAAGACAGGCAAGATATACCATATATAGCATAGCTTGCGGGTATTTCGAGATATATTGTATGCCGTGCAACCATTTGAGCTCAAGGTAAACACTTTTGCAACAATCTGCTAGAAGTCCGTCTCCCCCGTGGACTCGTAAATGATGCTGAAAATCTCGTCGCGGTAGGTCCAGAGCTCCGGCCAGAGCTCAACCAGGCCACCCAGGCTGCCGAAGACCTTTTTGGCGAAGGCCGGATCGCCGCCGGCGGCGGCCAGCTTGGCCATGGTCACGCTGGCCTTCGCCTGCATGATCGCCACGTCCTCGTAGTCGCCCATGCCCATGATTTCGGAGAAGATCTCCTTCCCCCTCGCCAGATCGCGCGAGCTCTCGGCGAAGGCGAGCAGGCTGAAGGCGGCGGTGGCCCGCACGAGGTTAAGCTCCTCGGACTCGCCCAGGAGCTCCATGGACTCGTAGACCCTTCTCGCCGAGACGTCATCGGCAGTCGCGATGTTGGCATCCACGAGGTTCACGGAGGCCATGGCCCGGAGGAGAAGCACGTCCGGAGAGGGGGAAAGCTGGGCCATCGCGGCCAGCATCTCCTCCGCCTCCTTAAGCATCCCGGACTTGCGGTAGCTCTCGAAAAGGTTGAAGGCTGCCCGGGCCCTCACCGACGAAGCCTCCTCGGACATGCCCAGATCCTTCATGGACCCGTAGATCTCCCTGGCTTCCGCGAACATGCCCTTCTTCCTCAAGGCCACGACCAGCCTCAGAGCCGTGTTGGCGTGCTCCGGGGTCATGGTCTTTCCTTCCGCTATGGACCTGAAGCTCTCCATGGCCTTTACGACGTCCCCGTCCTCGATGTAGCGGTTGATCGTGACGATGCTCATTGGTGGAAATTACCCCCGCTCGGCCGGGCCGGAACCCCGGACGCCCCCGGGACAGAGGGGGCGTGTCCGGAAAATCCCGGAAAAGCCCGGGAAACTTGGAAATCCCCGCAGGGACGGAACGCGCCCGGCCCGACGTATCCCGGACCCGGAGCGGCCGCCGCGGCCCGGTCCGGCCCAGGCTCCGGAATCTCGGGCCGGAACTGGAAACGGCTGTCTGCCTGCCGGGCGGACGCGCCGCGACGGGGACGGCCGCAGGACCGTCGACGGAGGCGGGACCGCCGCCAGCAGATCGGACGGAAGCCGGTCAGGGCGCAGAAATGCCTGTGCCTACCCCCTGAGCGGCCTGCGGGGCCGGGGGCCGGGTGGAGTGCCGAAGGGTTAAGGGCGGTGCGCCGGCCCGGAAAGCGGGCGGGGCGGGGGACTCTCGGGATCAGGCGGGGATCCCCGGCGCCTTGGGCGGGGACTCGGGCCCGGAAGCGCCGGTGCGGTGCCCGCCGCCGGGCACGGTCTCGGGACCGGAGGCCGGGGGGCTGTCGGGAACGGGACCGCGTTATTTCGCCATAGCCCCGTCCGGTCCCGACGGGTCGGGCTTTGCCGGAACGTCCGGTGCCAGGGCCGCCGCCGGCGAAGGGACAGCCGCCGTAACGGAGGATGCCGGGAACCCGGCCGATGCCGAATCGGATGCCGACGCCTCTCGCGGGACGGGTCTGGCAGGCGAGGCTGACCCCGCCTCCGGGCCGGAGTCCGCAGGCGTACACGCCGCAGTCCCGGCCTCCGGGACGTCATCCCCGGGGCTGCGGGACAGTTCGATCAGGCTGGTGAGCTGGGGGCTCGGGTGGAAGAGGAGGCCCAGCCGCTTGGTTGGCGAGCCCGTGTAGCGGCGGGGAATGAGCCTCCCGAAGCCTCTGAGCGTCACTGGCCTTCCCATCGCCAGGACTTCGGGCAGGGTCTTCAGGACGAGATCCATCGCGAGCCTCGTCACCTGGGGAGGGACGTCCGGGACGCGGCGGATCACCTTGCCCAGAAGGCAGTTCCTGGAGAGAACCATGCGCTTCATCGGGGCCTCCCCGGCGGCCTAGAGGCCAGGACGGTAGATGAACTTCATGGTGAGGCCGGAGGATGCCGCGGACTTCAGGGGATCGAGGAAGTCCGCCCTGCTCCCGAAGAGCTGGCCTATTATCGATGACTGGCCGTCCTCGTACGCGACCGCCGCCTCATGGTCCGGGGGCAGCTCCGCTCTCCTGATGGTCTCGGCAAGCGCGTCCTCGTAGCTGCCGTTCAGGTCCACCAGGCCCAGGAGACGGGCCTGCTCGCCGGAGAAGACGCGACCGTCGGCCAGGGCCCTCACGGCCTCCTCGGTCATGAGCTTCCTGCCCTTCATGACGTCCGCCACGAACTGCTCGTAGACGTTCATGAGCATGGACTCGAGCACTTCCCTCTCGTCCGGGCGCATGGACCTGAAGGGGGAACCAGTGTCCTTGTAGCGTCCCGACTTTATGACCTCGCTCTTGACGCCTATCTTCTCCATCGCTCCGGAGAACTCGATGGCCTCCATGATGACTCCGATGGAGCCGGTTATGGTGCCGGGGTTGGCGTAGATGGTGTCCGCGGACACGGCAATGTAGTAGCCACCCGAAGCCGCGACCGACCCCAGGGAGGCCACCTTGGGCTTCTTGAAGCCGGCAAGCGCCACCGTGAGCTCCTGGCAGGGAGCCACCAGGCCGCCGGGAGAGTCTATCCTTATGAGAAGCGCCTTCACGTTCGGATCGGCCTGGAAGCCCTTGATGGCCTTCACGGCCCACTCGGTGGAGACTATCTCCCCGCGGATGGCTATTACGGCTATGCCCGGCTCGGTGAGCGTGTGATCCGTAGACCTGCCCATCGAGGAGGCCCAGTCGTTCAGCGTGTAGTGGCACGACCCTATGCCCAGGATCCCCAGGATGAGGAGCACGAGCGGGAAGCCGCCCAGAAAAAAGCGCCTGTGCTCCCCCGGAGCCGCCTTGGGGACGTTCCGCGGGACGGGCACGCGATGGTAGCCTCCCGGCGGTCTTTGAGGGGGCGGGGCGGAGTCGGGCCTTGCGGGCCGCTGGGCCTCCGGGGAGGGACGCCGGTCCGAAGGAGAGGGCCGGGAACCGCGGACGTGGCCGGTCACGTCCGGGCCAGGAGAACTGCGCATGCCCGGATTGCCGGCTCCGTAGGAATCTCCCCGGCCGCCGGCTCCGTAGGGATCTCCCCGGCCGCCGGCTCCGTAGGAATCTCCCCGGCCGCCGGCTCCGTAGGGATCTCCCCGGCCGCCGGCTCCGTAGGGATCGCCCCGGCCGCCGTCTCCGTAGGGATCGCCCCGGCCGCCGGCTCCGTAGGGATCGCCCCGGCCGCCGGCTCCGTAGGGATCGCCCCG
>JAISEQ010000281.1 GCA_031264045.1 Deltaproteobacteria bacterium | reverse complement strand
TCGGGGACTCCCCGGACTGGAAGAACCAGACCCGCCGGGACCGCAGGGACGGCAGGGGAGACCGCTAGCCGCCCGCGCGAGGCCTTCCCGGCACCCTCCCCCGCCCGCGGAACTCCCGCCGCCGGGGGGGCTTACTCCGGCGGCCCGGGCTCCGCCCGCCGCCTGGAGCTTTCGGGAGTTTTCGGGAGCGAGCTTTCGGCCTTCCCGCGCCCGAATTCCGCCAGCCCCCGGGCAGACCCTTATCCTGCAGACCGGAAGGCCCCGGGAAGGGCCCGGTCAGGGCCGGCCCGCGCGGGTATCCGTCGCGAGCGCCGGAGGCCGACTTCCGTCTTCCTCAGCTCCCCGTGAAATCCCCAAGAACTCCCCGAAAATCCCAAGCCCCGAATCCTCAGCCCCCATCAAATCCCCGGCTTCCGATCAGATCAAGCCCCTGGAGTCCGATCAGTTCAAGCCCCCGGAGTCCGATCAGTTCAAGCCCCCTGAGTCCGATCAGATCAAGTCCCGGCTTCCGATCAGTTCAAGCTCCGGCTTCCGATCAGTTCAAGCTCCGGCTTCCGAACAGATCAAGCCCCGGCTTCCGATCAGATCAAGCCCCCGGCTTCCGATCTAAAACCCTCTCTCCGCAAGCTCCGCCTCAGGTCAGGCGGCGGGATGACCCTCCTCCGGGGCCGGGGGCTGGGACACCTGGTCGTCCGAGGCCGCGGTCACGCGGTTGCGGCCGGCCCTCTTGGAGGCGTAGAGCGCCCTGTCGGCCCGGGCCAGTATGGAGCCGGGCGTGTCGCCGGGACGGGCCTCGGCAACGCCCATGCTGATGGTGACCCGCAAAGACTCCGTGCCGCCCTTGACCAGTATGAACTCCACGTTCTCGACGGCGCGGCGGATCTTTTCCGATACCATCATGCTGTCCGCCAGCCCGGCGCCGGGGAGAATCAGGACGAACTCGTCGCCGCCGTAGCGGAAGACGAAGTCGTCGCAGCGCACGGACGAGGTGACGGTGCTGGAGAGGTGCACCAGGATCCTGTCGCCGGCCTGGTGGCCGTAGTTGTTGTTCACGTCGCGGAAGTGGTCTATGTCGAAGATGACGAGCGAGAAGGTCGACAGCTTGCCCGACTTGAAGTTCAGGAGCGTGAGCAGGAGCTGCTCGTCGTAGGCCCGGCGGTTGAAGACCTTGGTCAGGCCGTCCCGGAGGGCTATGGAGCGCATCTCCTCTATCTCCTTCAGCATCTGGTGGCTCTGGCGCACGAAGGTGTCGTAGTCGCGGCGGACCGTGTCGAGGCTGGACTCCAGGGCGCTCTTCTCGTCCCGGAGAAGGGAGAGCCGGGACTCGTCCTCCTCGGTCTTCTGGCGCAGGGTCGAGGAGATCATCTCCATCTCCTCGGCTATGAGGTTTATGAGGCTCTCCGGATCGCCGTCCGCCCCCCCGGTCAGGTGATCCTGGATCCTCTCGACCCGGAGGGCCATGGTCTCGGTGAACAGCACCTCGCTCTCGCCGAAGTAGCTGATGCTCCTGTCCAGGAAGATCCGGAACTCGTTTTCCAGGTTCACGAGGGTCCTTATGATGGTGGAGAGCTTTATCGCTATCTCCTGGCGCTCGCCCCGCATGTCGCCCACGAGCCTCACCAGGAACGAGGAGAGCGTCTCGGCGAACGACTTCACGGCCTCTCCGGCCTTCAGTATCGCCCGGATCTCCTTGACCTGCTCGAGGTAGCGCCCGCTCCTGACCGCCGCGGTCTGGTTCAGGAACTCGTTGAACAGGGTGTTCCTGAATGCCGCGGCCGCTGGGTCCGGCCCAGTGGCCTCCCGGTCCCCGCAGGGGCCGTTCCCTCCCCCGGAGGCCGCCCTGGGGGCGGCGGGGGAGACCCTGGCGCCCGAGCGTTCCCCCCTGACCTTGAAGTGGTTGGCCAGACGGTCGGACACGAAGGCGAGCCCCTCCAGGTCCGCCTCGTTGCGGTTGATCGCCGCGAAGAACTCGGCCAGTTCGGAGGAGAGATCGGTAGCCCCCCCCGTGCCGTCGGAGGAGGCGGTGTCGCCCCGCTCCCTGGCCAGGGCCACGGCGGCCACCTGGAGCAGGGGCTTTACGGCGCGGAAGAAGTCCGCCCTCTCGCTTTCCAGGCGGCGGAGCTCCCGCTCGACCTCCTGGAACTTTTCGACCGTCCGGCCGGGGCCGGCGCCACTCTCGTCTTTGATGTCGGCCATCGGCGGATTCAGACTCCGGTGCGGCCCCGCCCCGCAGGGGAGGCCTTCTGCGCACGTGTGAAGTTCAGGCGCGCCTGACGGGCGGTCCGGTCAGGCGCGGCGCGCCCGGCCGCCGCAGGGGCGTCCGGGGCAGCCGGCGGAGCCTCACGCCCGAAAGCGAGGGCGCGGGGCCCCTGGCCCGGAGCGGGGCCAGTCGGATATCCGGACGGCCGGCATCGCGGCCTGCCCAACGGATCGGGCGGGGCCCGGAAGAGGCGCGGGAGGGGAAGGACGCGGCGGCTTCGGGGGGGAAGGCGCGGACGAGGCCGGAAAGCCGGTCCCGGCGAGGGGAGCCGGGGGAGCAGCTGGCGCGGGAACGGGCATCCGGAGGGCCGGGAGGCGAGATGCCCGCGGGCCCCGCGGCCCGGCGCGGCGCCGGAGGGAGGAGCCGGGGCCGCCCCGCCCAGCGGGGGGCGGCGGCGCAGGGGGTTTCAGTTGGCGCTGGACGGCTTCCTCACCAGCATGGGGGCCTTGAAGAACTCCACCCCCTCCTTGCGGAGGAGCTCCTCCTCGGCGCCTGTGGAGTGCCCCATGATGTTGCGGCGGGGGGAGGCCCCGTAGTGCATCTTCAGGGCCTCGTCGGAGAAGGAGGGGCCCACGTCCGCGAAGTCCTCGCGGAGGCGGTCGGACAGATCCTCAAGCTGGCGGTAGAGATCCTCCTTCTTGGCCTCAAGGGAATCAGGGGCGGTGGAGGACGGCTGGCGGGTCTTCACGAGACCGAAGGTGGAGGGCCGGCGCTGGATGCGGGTATCCCCGCAGACCGGGCAGCTGAGGAGCCCCATGAAGAGCTGCTTCTCAAGATCGGACAGATCGTTGAACCAGCCTTCGAACCGGTGGTCGTTCGGGCATATCAAGTCGAAAATAACCATCCCTGCCACCTGTGCCGGTACCCGGCCGTCCGTCCCGACCCCGCGCTCCCGCGCCGGACTTCCCGGCGGTCCGTCGGGACGCGTTACTGCGTCTCCATGAGATGTCATGGGGCGGATCCTGTCAATGACCGCCTATCCCGCGCCTCTGGCCGCGGACGGCCTCCCCCGCCGCCTCCCGGAGGGAGCCCCCGCGCCTTCCCGCTTCCCGGCTCTCCCCGGGAGCCCGGCCCGGCCTTCCGCCGGGGGGAGACGGCGGCGTCCTGCCGGACGCGCCCGCGCAAAGTCGGGACTCCACCAGGCCGGGGAACTTTTCGCAATCGTATGGCATCGATATATAGCGGCAGCAGCTCAAAACTGCCGCGACATATTCCGACAAGCCTGCCGGACAGCCGCCCGGCGCTTCCCACCCGAAGCTCCCCGCCGCCCGGAGCTTCCCTCCCGCGACTCTCCCCGCCGCCCGGAGCTTCCCTCCCGGACGCTGCCCCGCCCCGGACGCCCCGGGCTCTTCCCCCGGACCCCCGAACTTCGGGCGGGCCGGACGGACGGCCCTGACGGGGCGCCCAGACGGCGAACGGGTTCGCGCCGGCCGTCAAGCGCCTGCGAAACCAACATCCCGGCCGGCGAATCCCACAGGAAATCCCCCGACTCCCAAATCGCCGGGGCGGCCTCCCGGGTGACCGCGGAGCCCCGCCCGCCCCCCTTCCCCCAATCCCCGCGAACCTGGAAACGGCCCCCCGACCGCCCGCGGGCAATCCGGCGGACCGCGCGGAGGGCCGGCCGGGGAGCGGCCGCGGCTTTTTTTCCCCGGTCCTTTCTGATATGATAAAACAATGACAGGAACCCGAAAGCGCAGATAATCAGACCTCGCGGGACCCTCCGGAACCTTCCGGAGCCGGCCGGCAACGCGGGGCCGGCCATCGGGGACCGCCGGGGCTTCCCGCCCGAAGCCCACTCGCACGGCCGTCTCCCGCACCCCCCAGACCACGCCGGAGGGATCCCCCTCCGCCCCGCCCCGGCCGGGGAGCAGACCCCGGCCCCGAGGCGGGCCCCCCGAGTCCCCGCGGCGCGGGACGCGGGCCCGTCCCGCCAGGCCCCAGAGGCCAGGCCCCAGAGTATGTCCAGGAGGTATTTATGGAAAACACCGTGACCTTCCGTCACATGGACCACGACCAGCAGCTCAAGGAGTACGGGATC